>CAYYBU010000711.1:0-2503 GCA_964469945.1 uncultured Planctomycetaceae bacterium | reverse complement strand
ACCACCTACGTGGGGTGTGGTAAAATGCACAAATCACGTGCCGAACAGGATTGGTACGGACCCGAATGACCGCGAGGATTGTGCGAACTACTTCGGCAAGGCGGCCTTCGCGGTAATATTCACGTCCGCGGAGCCGACGGCGCAGTCGCGGTCACCTTGCACGAACAGGCAAACGTGGCACGGCCCGGCGGCCGCCGCGGGGATCGCCAGTTGCGCGCTGAAGCGGCCGCCCTGCACCGGCAATTCCACACTCGCCAGGCGAGGGTCGTTGGCACGGCGATAGGTTTCCTGCAAGTCGGCCAACGCCTCGGCGCTTTGCGGATACACAGAGCGATCCGGCGGCGCGAAGGTCAAGCGATCGCGATGCACGACCAACTCGAGCGTGCCGCGGCCGTCGACCGGACACCTCCCGCGAAGAGTCAGCACGGCGCCGGCCGCCGCTGTCGGGGCAAGCTGCAGGTCGATCGTGCGCGGATGGTGCAGCCGCAACAGTGGATCGCCAATCAGATTGAAGATCAACACGTGTTCGGCTCGTTCGGCGGCCAATTGCTGTGGCGCCGGACTGATCGCGGCGGCAATGGCATCGAGCACGGCGCGTTGTCGATCGTCGCTGGCCGGTTCCTTGAGCAAACTTTGCTTGGCGTGCAGGACGGCGTCGCCCAGCGTATCGCACCCGTTGCGGAAGCATTCCTTCATCAAGCCCGTAGCCAGCAACGACATGGCGTAAGGCATGGTCACGCGCGAGCCGGCCACGATGGCCACCGGCCCACCCGGCGCGCGGAGCATTTCTTCGGCCAGACAAGTTTGCCGGGCGTCGATGGCGCCGGCGTAACAGGCCAGAAACAGCGCGATCGGCGCGCCGTGGCGACACTGGAGCTGCCGAGCGTCGGCGGCACTCAGGATGGGATATTCGCCGCCGGGGACGTGGATGCGATCGACGCTTAGCGGCGAGCCGTGGCCGATGTAGACCCAGAAGCAGGCCCCTTCGTTGAGCCGCTCCAACGTGGTTTGATGGAACTGCCGCGGGTCGGGGCAGTACGGACTGCGCCAACTTCCATACGTCATGGAGAGGTGATAAACGGCCGGGACATTTTCCGTGAGCAGATAGCGGGCGGCCGACTCCAGAATCGCGTCGGCCAGGGGGCTGAAGCCGCCCATGCCGGCCACGACGTTCAGCCGCTGCCGCCACGGCCCGTAGTCCGCGGTGCGTTCGTAGGCCAGGATCTTGGCCACGATCTGCTGAAGTTGCTGGGGGGTGTCGGCCGTGAGCCGGCCCACGGCCAGCTCCGGCTGCGGCGCCGCGTCGGAGGTGCCGTGCAGATCGGCGTAGCAGTGGTCGGTGGCGATCTGCGGTTCGGAGCCCCAGAGCACGTTGACCCGCGCCCGAGCGTAGTGCAGTGGCACGCAACGCTGCCGCCGCTCGGGGTCGCTGACTGCCCCGGGCATGGCATCGCCGACCAGCACGACGAAGTGCAGCCGCCCCCCCTTGGCCACTTCACCGATCTGACGCCGGATGTCGTCGGTCGTGCCGAGGTTCGAGAGGATTGCCAACGAATGTCCCTGCTGCGTGCGATACTCGATCCAGGGACGCATGGCCTCGCGGAAGGCCGCTGGGCACACTACGACCGTATCCGCCGCGACGGGGCGTTCCGCCTCCGCGTTCGATGGCAACGCCCCCTGCGCCGCCTGGCTCGCCAGGACCAATAGCAACAGGACAGCAGACATGGCAGCCTCGCGGGGTTTGGATTGGGCACACGGTGAGCTTGTGAATCTTTGAGTAGACACCACCCTACGCATTGCGTCGAAGTCTACCGTCGGAGGGCCATTGGCGGCAAGTCGGATCGGCCGGTCACCGCGGCGATGGCACCCCCACTCGCAGAGTGGCATGATCCACTCCCCTGGCAACGATCATCGTCTGAAGTCAACCGATTCCTAACAGAACTATATTTATTCGCACATCAATGGCTCATTTTCGACAGGGATAATCAATCGGCGAACAAAGACGTCCAGCGGGTGAAGATGTGGCCCGGTACATGGGCACGCGGGCCTTTAGCAAGGAAGGAACTGACATGACTAGCACAGTCGCGGCGCGGATGAAACACGATACGGTTGGTGGCTGGCGGCAGGCGTTTACCCTGGTGGAAATGCTCGTGGTGATTTCCATTCTCAGCGTGTTGATGGCGTTGCTCTTTCCGGCCGTTCAGGCTGCCCGCGAGTCGGGCCGGCAAACGGCCTGCAAGAGCAATCTGCGGCAGGTCGGCATCGGCCTCGCGCAACATGCGGACAAATTCGGCACCTATTGTTCCGGCGCGTTCGACTGGCTCAATGACGGGGCCGTCACCGAGGTGGGCTGGGTGGCGGACCTGGTTCATGCGGGAATTCCCGTGGGCGACATGCTGTGCCCCTCGAACCCCAACCAGGTCAGCGCGACCTACAACGACCTGCTCAACGCGGACACGAGCACTTTCGGTACGTGCGTGAATCGCTTGGGAAATGTGCCGAA
>CAYYBU010000710.1:0-2516 GCA_964469945.1 uncultured Planctomycetaceae bacterium | reverse complement strand
CACGCAACGCTACCTGGAGTTGAACCGGGCGCGGAGCGATTTTTACCACGGCCTGTGCTTCGGCAATGGCCACCTCGTGGCGGGTGTGCCGCGGCCCGCCTATCCGGCCAGCACGGGCATCGGCTGCGAAGGCCGCGACGTGATCATCAGCAGCATAGCCCTGGCCACGCAACGCAACGACGTGCGGCTGGTGCCCTTGGAGAACCCGTGCCAAACGGCCGCCTTCGATTATGCCCCGCGGTACAGCCCGCAGAGCCCCAAGTTCGCCCGGGCGATGGCGATCGCAACCGGCGACTTCGTCACCATCCTCGTTTCCGGCACCGCCAGCATCCTCGCTTCCGAAACCCAGCACGTGGGCGACATCGAAGGCCAAACCTGGCAGACGCTCGACAACATCGCCGCCCTGATCTCGGCCGACAATCTCAGCCGCCACGGCTTGCCGGGCTTTGCGGCCACGCTCGACGACATGGCCCTGGTGCGCGTCTACGTGAAGCGGCAGGCGGACTATGCCGAGGTGCGCGACGTGTGCCGTTGCCGGCTGGGCGAGTTGCCCACGATCTATGCCATCGCCGACGTCTGCCGGCCCGAGTTGCTGGTGGAAATCGAGGGGATTGCCATCGCAGCGCGATCCTAACAAGTAGAGTTGCGTGATTACAGGAGGTTCGCAAACGAACCCTGTAGGGAACGCTTTCCGTGGCGTTCCGGGCGTTGCTGGTAAAACGGAACGCCACGGAGGGCGTTCCCTACAGCCATTCCTCCGGGAATCGTGCAACGTGACTCAGAAGTCGTACCACAGTGCCAGGCCGAACTTCTCTTCATACTCGTCGTAGAACTCGTCTTGGTCGCTCTTGCCGGTGAAGTATTGCACGCCGAGACGGAAGAGATGATTCGCCTCGCCGCGCCATTGCAGGCCCGTCTCGAACACCAGATTGCCGCCGAAATTGTCCTCTTGGTGGAGATCCGTGTTGACGGCGACGAACGGCTTCGGACACCAGCCGGTGGGCCCCGCCGGGCTGTATTCGATGCCGAACTGGATTTCCCAGGCTTTGGCGGCGCCGCTGTACTCGAAGGCCCAGGACGCCTCGCCGTAGATGCGCAAGTCGGGGGTCCAGTTGTACGAATGCCCCCAAACCAGGGCGTTGCGCACGTACTGGACCCGCTCGTAGCCCGGATCGCTGAGGATGAATTGATCGCCCAGGTGGGAGCAGATGTGAAAGTAACCGAACTTCATTTGGTAGTTGCCGTAGCCATAGCTGAAGGGAGTGCCGAAACGATAATCGCACGACTGGAGGTTCTCCGCCTCTCGCATATTGAGCCGTGGAAAGCAGGCCCCTTCGATGTCGAGTTCCCAGCCCTGGGGATGCTGGGGATCGTCGGTGCCATAGCGCAGGATGCCGACGCGACCGCCCAGTTCCGCGTCCCAGAACTCGTCGCCGTTCTTTTCATACACCCACTGGGAAGCCATCCGTGGCTCCTTGGGACCGGCCAGATACGAGTGATAGATCAGGCTGCTGGGCAATGCCTGCCAATTCCAATCCGGAGAAAGCAGCATATCACCGAGGGTCGGTTGCAGCGACGTCGCGCCGGCGGCGGCAGCGGCGGGCGCAGCCGCTGGCGGAACACTGCCCGGCGCAGCGGCCGGGGCGTTTTGATAAGCAGCTTGGCCACCATCACCGGGATAGCTCGACACAGCCGGGGTGCCTTGATAGACAGTTTGGCCAGCATCACCGGAATAGCTCGGCAAGGGCGCGGCGCTTTGATAGCCGGCCGGGAATTCGTCGGCCGCAGCCGCCTGGCCCAGTGCCATGGCAAGCATTACGCCGCCGACGATCCAACCGGCAACGCGGTGTGCGCGCAGGCTTCGCTGCTGTAATGTCTGCATCGGTTTCCCCCCTTCTCAGAGCGTTACAAAAGGAATTATCGGCAAAGCTGGCCATGTTTCATTGGCCGGGGGCAATACAGTTACGACATAATTTAGGGAAGCTAGAGAACCACTTCCGGTCGCGAAAAGTCTGCGGCCCATAGTTCAACGAACCGTGGGGCAGGCATCCAGGCTAGTTGACAGTTCCCCCTTTTGGTAAGATAATCATGCCCTAGTGGTATCCCTCTCCGCCAGGCAGATTCGCTGGCTCGCAGTGGTCTGGCAAGCACCGATTTCAGCCCAAGACCTATGGTTGACAACGGCATAACGACGGATTGGCAAGGCCCCTCGGCCCCCAGTTCCGCCTCGAGCAGTCTGCTGGAGCGCGTGAAGGCCCACGATCCGGAAGCGTGGCGCCGGCTGATCGAGATCTACACGCCCTTGATTTATGGGTGGTGCCGGCAGTGCGGCCTTCAGGCCGAAGACGCGGCCGACATTGGTCAGGAGGTCTTTTCGGCCGTGGCGGCCAACCGGGAGGGGTTTCGCCGGGACGGGCCGCGTGCCAGCTTTCGCGGCTGGCTGTGGACGATCGCTCGGAACAAGGTCCGCGACTATTTCCGCCGCCAGAAGGGGAAAGCCCAAGCGCAGGGCGGTA
>CAYYBU010000709.1:0-2518 GCA_964469945.1 uncultured Planctomycetaceae bacterium | reverse complement strand
CCCGGCGTTCGAGGAGTTGGTGCGGCGCTATGAAAAGGAGTTGTACGGCTATCTTCGCCACTACCTGGGCGACGCCGAGATGGCCGAAGACGTGTTCCAACAGACTTTCCTCCAAGTCCACCTGAAATGCGACCAGTTCGAGGCCGACCGGAAGTTGCGACCTTGGTTGTATGCGGTGGCCACCAATCAGGCCATCGACTTCCAGCGACGCAACGGACGGCACCACATGGCCAGCCTGGATCGGCGGATCAGCAGCGAGCGGGAAGGCGAGTCGGGACTGTTCGTGGAGTTGTTCGATGGTCCGGGCCTCGGGCCGGCCGAACAAAGTTCGTCGTTAGAGCAAGGCGAGGCGGTTCGCGCCGCGGTCGAGGCGCTGCCGGAACAAACGAGGCAAGTGGTCATGTTGGTCTACTTTCAAGGATTGAAGTACCGTGAGGCCGCCGACGTGCTGTCCATTCCCGTGGGCACGGTCAAGAGCCGCCTGCACGCAGCCATCCAAAAGCTGGGTGAAACCTTAACCCCTTTAGATACCCGTCCATGATCGATCCGGTGCGAGAACAAGTGCTCGGCTATTTGCTGGGGGCCTTGGACGATGCCGAGATGGAGCAGGTCCAAGCGCGTTTGCAGAACGATGAAGCCTATCGTCGCCAATGGGCCGCGCTGCGCCGGCAATTGGAGCAGCTCGATGCGGCCAAACCCGACGTTTCGCCTCTCCCCGGCTTGGCGGAGCGGACCTGTCGGCGCGTCTTTGCGCAGCCGAAGCCTTCGCCGCGGCGGCGGTCGCTCACTCCGGAGACGGCGCCGCCCAGTTGGCGGAGCCGCGTCGGTTGGCTGGACACGACGGTGGCCCTGGCTGTTTTTGCCCTGGCCGGTTTGTGTACCTTGCCGGCCATTCAGAGCAGCCGTTTTCATGCCCGGCTTACTTCCTGCAGCGACAACCTGCGGGAGTTGGGAACGATGTTGACGGTTTACAGCGGCGCGAATCACGGCTATTTCCCCCGCGTCCCCACGCAAGGCAAGCTGGCGTCGGCAGGCGTCTACGCGCCTACCCTGTTGCAAGGCGGCTTTCTCACCGAGCCGCGACGGGTGGTGTGTCCCGATTCCGCGCTGGCGGCGCGGGGTGATTTTCGCGTTCCCAGCCTGGACGAACTTCAGGCGGCGGACACGGAGAAGGCGGCCCAGCTTCGCCAACAGATGGGCGGCAGCTATGGCTATTGCATCGGCTACTTGGACCATGGGATATTTTGTCCCACCAGGAATCTCCAGCGTCCCGGTTTTGCCCTGATGGCCGACGCCCCGCGGGAGGATCGTCCCGACCGGCAGAGCGACAATCACAGCGGCCGCGGGCAAAACGTGTTGTTCGAGGACGGCCACGTCGCGTTTCTGACCTCCTCGCGGCCTTGTGCCCAGGCCGACGACATCTTCGCCAACGACAATAACCTGGTAGCCGCCGGCATGCATCGCGACGATTCGGTGATCGCTTCCAGCGGCATCGCGCCGATCGTGCTGGTCAAGGGCGGACATTAGGATCGGCAGAACAATAACCTCCGCAAATCGTAGGTCAGGCTGTGCCTGACGCTTCGGACTGTAGGG
The DNA here is from genome assembly GCA_964469945.1 of uncultured Planctomycetaceae bacterium. GTDB lineage: Bacteria > Planctomycetota > Planctomycetia > Pirellulales > Thermoguttaceae > CAYYBU01. The sequence goes on along the minus strand of CAYYBU010000709.1, from coordinate 925 downwards.
AACGCCCTCCGTGGCGTTCCGGTTTCTCGGTGACGCACGGAACGCCACAGAGGGCCTTCCCTACAGCGGCGGGCAGCCTTCTTCCCGCCGGCTGCCTGAGGTCTCTTCATGCGGCCCGGCGCGGAGACACGACCTTTAGCCGAGTGGACTCTTGTTTTGGGACCACGGGGTTGGTCTTTTCTGTTGCGGCGGCGAAGATGAAGTCGCGCTGGATGGCGAAATTGGCGAGATAGACCAGCAGTTCCGACGCCACCTTGGCCGCGATCACGTTCCAGCCGAAGGCGTACATGGCCGTCTGAATGAGGCAGTACGAGGTGGCGCCCATCACGGCGACCAGCAGGATGAACTTCCACAACGCCCGCGCGACGCGCTCGCGGGAGTGAAAGACGGCCTGCCGGGCGAGTACGAAATTGATGCCGATGGCCACCAAGCGCGCCGACGACTGCGCCGCCAATACATTGGCCACGGCGCCGTAGACCAGCACGAATACCGCATAGTCGACCACCGCGGTCGTCAGCGACGCCGCGATGAACCGCAGGAAGACGCCATAGATTTTCAACGAATCGAACAAGGGGTGGAAATGCGAGCTGCGGTTGTCGTCCAGATAGACGGTCGCGATCGGGCAGGTGAGGATCGGCACGCCAGCCTGCCGGCAGTGGACCAGCATGTCCAGCTCGAACTCGTAGCCACAGTTTTTCACGCGGAGCAGTTGACGGGCGAGCCGCTGCGGAATGCCGCGCAGACCGCTCTGCGTGTCGTCGAGCTTCTTGCCCACCAGCCCCCAGAAGGCATACTTGGTGATGAGGTTGCCCCAGCGGCTTCGCAGCGGCACCGTGCCGGCGAACTGCCGGCTGCCCAGGATCAGGCTCTCCGGGGCGCGGAGTAGCCGCTGGGCGACTTCGAGCACGTCGGCCGTCAGGTGCTG
>CAYYBU010000708.1:0-2519 GCA_964469945.1 uncultured Planctomycetaceae bacterium | reverse complement strand
GACCCTCACGGGGTTATTGAGAAGTTACATCAATTGGCAGCAGTTCCCCGCGGGGAACACCTCGCAAGTGAACTCGATTCCGGCCGACCTCAACGTCCCGTTCTGCACGGCCACCGACAACATCCACGGTTTCCCGGCGTCCTATTACTTTCCCGCCGACTACGCGCAATTGCCGACCGTCGCGATGGTCATTCCGAATCTGTATCACGAAATGCACAGCGGCAGGCACCAGGTCAAGGCGGGCGACAATTGGCTTCGGACCTATATGGACGGCTACGTCCACTGGGCGAGAACTCACAACAGCCTGCTGATCCTCACTTGGGACGAGGACGGCTCGCGGCACCAGGCCGACAACCAACGGATTGCCACGATCCTCGTCGGGGCGCATCTCAAGCCCGGCAGTTGTGGCCAGGCGGTCAACCATTACAATCTGCTGCGGACCCTCGAGGACATGTATCAGCTCCCCTACTGTACGAACGCCGATTCCAAGGCGGCCCCGATTACCGACGTGTTCACCGCCGTGCCGAAGTCGCCTGCTCCCGGACCCGTTCGGCCGTCCGCGGGACGTTGAGGAGCCGCTCCTTCACTCCGCGGCCGTGTGCAAGCCGCACTCGGTCTTGGCGATGCCGCTCCAGCGACCGGCGCGCTCGTCCTCGCCCGGCCCGACGGCACGCGTGCAAGGAAAACAGCCGATGCTAGCATAGCCCCGATCGTGCAGCGGATTGTAGGGCACGCCCTCCTTCACGATGCGATTCCAAACGTCCTTCTTCGTCCAGGCCGCCAAGGGACTGATCTTCACCAGGCCGAATTTCTTGTCCCACCGGACAATCGGCGTGTCGGCCCGCGTGGGGCCCTGGTCGCGACGGATGCCGGTCGCCCAGGCGTCGAAGCCGGCCGAGACCCGATAGAGCACCGCCACCTTGCGGTCGAAGCAGCAGCGATCGGGATTGCTCTTGTAGACCGGGCCGCCGTGGGCCGCCTCGTACTGGGCCACCGTCAACTCGGGCCGCTGCAAGTCGACCACCATGCCGTACTTCTCGGCAATGCGCTCGCGCAGTTGCAAGGTCTCGGCAAACTGATAGCCCGTGTCGAGATTGAACACGTACACGCGGGGCTCGATCTTGGCCAGCATGGAGATAATCACGCAGCCCTCGGGTCCCAGGCCGGTGGCCATGGTGAAGCGCGGATAATAGGTTTCCACCGCCCAGGCGAGAATTTCCTCCGGGGTGGCGCCTTCCAGGGCCGCGCTCTGCCGCTGGAGCCGTTGCAGTTCTGCTTCGTCCGCCGTCCGTACCGCCGGCGTCGTTCCCACTGTTGGCGTGGCGGCCCGGGGCGCCGCGACGAGGTGGCCATTATGGTTCTGCTGAGGATGACTCAAATTCAGCGCGCTTCTGGGCATCGTTACCGTACTCATCGAGTTGGCTCTCTTGGAGGTCCCGTTTGCTAATCGTAGATCGCGTAGGTCAGGCTGTGCCTGACACGCTCCACAGACTGTCAGGCACAGCCTGACCTACGGCTACGGCGGAAAACGGCTCACAAATCAGTATACTGTATGGGGCTTGCAAAGTAAACAGTAACTTTATCAACAAAGTGATGTTTTTATTCTATTATCAAGTATCGACCAGCCAGGAAACGATCTTCATGTTGCTTTTTGGGTGACTTTTTCGGGAAATAAGGGCACGGTTTGCCGCAGTTGCTATACTGATGCGGACGCGGAAGGTCGCCGGTCTTCGTAATCTCGTTGTGAAAGATCCTATTTACAGGAGCCGATAAATGCTGGTCGCTTGCGTCCACGTGCATGTCAAAGCGGAGCATCGGGCGGAATTCATGGCGGCCTCGCTGGAGAACGCCCGGCAGACGATCCTGGAGCCGGGCAATCTGCGTTTCGACGTGATCCAGCAGGCCGACGATCGCGATTGCTTCCTGTTGTACGAGGTCTATCGCGACGAGGCGGGGGCGAAGGCCCACAAGGAAACGGCGCATTACGCCCGTTGGCGCGACGCGGTGGCCCCCTGGATGGCCGAGCCGCGGCGGGCGGTGCAGTATGAGAGCCTGTTTCCCGGCGATGCCGGACAGTGGTCCGCACGCCGTTGAGAAGGCGCAAAAAAGAAAGCCGTTTCAAGACCACTTGCGCGGGGGGCGCGCCAAGCGAAGGATCGTTTCGGTCTTGAAACGGCTCGATCAATGAGCAGCAGAGTTACTTGGGCTGTTTGGCCTTTTGCTCGGCTTGCTTCTTCTGGAATTCTTCTCGCATCTTCTTCAAGGAAGATTCCAGCGCCTCTTTGGTTACGGCCCCGTTTTTCACAGCGCCGGCCTTGGTCAGATGTTCCCAAAGCCGCGGGGGTACTTCATCCTTGGTGAGTTTGCCGTCTTTGTTCTTGTCCAGTTGAGCGAACAGGTCGGCTACCGTGGGACGCTTGCCGTCAAAATGGGCCGCCGGACCATGTCCACCAGGGCCGCCAGGGCCGAAGTGAGGCCCCTGGCCGGGCGCGGGCATTTTGCCAGGGCCGCCAGGGCCG
>CAYYBU010000707.1:0-2520 GCA_964469945.1 uncultured Planctomycetaceae bacterium | reverse complement strand
AGGCGAGCGAGTTGCCTGGAAGTCTCGAAGGCGTCCTCATCGGCCACGGTCACGACTTCGTCGATGACGTTCAGGTTCAAGGTGTCCGGGATGAATCCGGCGCCGATGCCCTGGATCGCGTGCTTGCCCGGTTTCAGCGGCTGGCCGGCGCGTTGCTGCGTGATGACCGGACTGGCAACCGGTTCGACCGCCACGACCTGCACGGCCGGTTTGCGCTCTTTGAGGACTTCGCCCACGCCGCTGATGGTCCCGCCCGTGCCCACGCCCGCCACGAAGATATCGACCTGTCCGGCGGTATCGCGCCAAATCTCCTCGGCGGTGGTCTTGCGATGAATTTCCGGATTGGCGGGGTTCTTGAACTGTTGCGGCACGAAGTATCGCTTGTCGCCGGCAGCCAACTCCTCGGCGCGCCGCACGGCCCCCAACATACCTTCGGCGGCAGGCGTCAGGATGAGCTCCGCCCCCAGCGCCTTGAGCAATCGCCGGCGTTCCAGGCTCATGCTCTCGGGCATGGTCACTTGCAGCTTGTAGCCCCGGGCCGCACACACAAAGGCCAGGGCAATGCCCGTGTTGCCGCTGGTGGGTTCAATGATGATGGTGTCCGGCCGGATCTTCCCTTCTCGCTCCGCAGCGTCGATCATGGCGCGTCCGATGCGATCCTTGACGCTCCACAGCGGATTGAAGTTTTCCAACTTCGCCGCAATCGCGGCCCCGCCACTGCCGGCAATACGATTGAGTCGTACCAGCGGCGTGTGGCCAACACATTGGGTAATGTCTCCGTGAATGCTCTCTGGCAAGGCGACGGGCATCGGGGTCCTCCTCGTTCATGCTGATAGGGATACTGCAAGCGGGTGCGACCGGAATACGTCGCGAACCTCCGTAACAACTGGCAACCATTATTGATCGGCCGGCACAGACTGGAATAGGACAAATCCCGACACAGCCAGTCGGCTTTCTGAAAATTCCGCCTGGAGAAGGGAGGCCCACCATTTCAGAAGACGAGTTCTTCCGGGCAGCCGCCCAGGAGAACGGCAAAGTCGGGGTCTGGTCCATATTTCGGCTCGAACGCCCGGTTTTCAGGCAAAGCGTCATCCGAAAACATGGACCTGACCCCTTCGCGTCAGACTTTGCAGTTCTCCTGGGCGGCCTCAGTGGGGAGTTGACCAACTGCGGGCTGGATGCGTAAGCTACCCTTGGTCGAATCGCGGCAATCCGAGCCGCCTGGATGGAACAGCCCCCCCGAAAAACAGAAAAGGGTAACGATGAGGTGTCGCTGCTTGCGTCATGGATTGATGATGATCGTTTGTCTGGTGGTGGCCGCGGCGAGAACGGCGGCCGAGGAACCGTGGTACGTTGACGACGAAAAACTGGCAAGCGATTTTTCCGCCAAACTGATCGACCTGGCCAAGCAGGGCAAGTGCCTGCGGTCGGAAGCGATCCAGAAAAAACTGGCTCACGGCAAGTGCAAGCTGACCTTGAAAAAGCCGAGCGATCGCGTCCTGACGCCCGAGGAGGTCTATCAACGCGCGCTAGCCAGCGTGCTGGTGCTCGGTTCCGTGACCCAGTCGGCCGATCATCCGGGGCAATGGGAAGAGGGCCGTTTGGCCACCGCTTGGGTCTTGACGGAGGACGGCGTGTTAGCGACCAACTGGCACGTTTTCGACAAGCTGGGCAAGGAATGCTACGGCGCCGTCAACGCCAAGGGGGAAGTGTTCCCGGTGATCGACGTATTGGGAAGCGACCCGGTCGCCGACATTGCGTTGGTCCGCGTGGCCGGCAAGGGGTTCACGCCCTTGCCGCTAGCCACGGATGCCAAGGTGGGCGCCTGGGTGGCCGTGCTCAGCCACCCGGCCAATCAGTTTTTCACCTTCACGCAAGGCCACGTCACGCGGTACACGAAGAACCTCAACAGCAATGGCACGACCGAGAAATGGATGTCCATCACGGCCGATTTCGCCTACGGTTCCAGCGGCGGCCCGGTATTGAACCGTTGCGGCGCGGTGGTCGGCATGGCCACGGTCACCTCGAACGTCGACTATCCGCTGGAAGAGTTGCCGGAGGAGAAAGCGCCGGCGGAAAAACCGCAGGATGGAAAAGCCGCCCCACGGCCAGCATCCAAGGAAAAACCGGCGGCTGAAAAGCCGCCGGAGAAGGAGGACAACCAGCCGAAAAAGGCTGCGCCGGAGGGCTCGCTGGTGCAGATGATCGTGAAACTGGCGGTGCCCGCCCGCACCATCGAGGCGTTCTGCACCGAGGGAAAATCAGCGCCGGCCGAAAAATGAGTAACCGTTCACAAGGCAGGCGGGGACTGTCCCCCTCTTGCTCGCCCTGCGAACGGTTACCAAAATGAGTTCCGCCTTCCGCACGGGGACGGCCTCATTCGATCTTCAACAGTTCCACGAGGAAGTGGAGCGATGCGCCGCCGGGAATCGTCCCGGGAATGCCGCCGTCACCGTAACCCAGCGCGGAGGGGATTTCCAATTCGATCATGCCCCCTTCGCCCACCAATTGCATGCCTTC
>CAYYBU010000706.1:0-2525 GCA_964469945.1 uncultured Planctomycetaceae bacterium | reverse complement strand
CTGCGCTTGTTTGCCTTCCCATATTTGCTCAACTTATTCTGACGCGGGCCCTTACCAAGAACTCTACGTCATGGCCGGCATGGGCGCGACATGGCCGGAGGATCCACGGCGTCCGCTGGTGCGGGATGTCGGCGTCCGCTGGTGCGGGATGTAAGGGATGGGAGGGCGCTACCAGTTCAATTCCGTGGCTTCTTCCCAGTGCTCGTAGAGTTGCTTGAGGGCTTCCCGGTGCTTGGCGATGTCGGCCGTGATTTGCCGCACGCGCTCGCCGTCGCGATGGGTATCGCCCCGGGCGAGATCCGCCTGAAGCTGCTCGACGCAGGTCTCGATGGCGAAGATCTCGTTTTCCAGTTCCCCCACCTTGCGATACGGGAACCGTCGCTTGGCCCGGACGGCTTTCTTCTCGGCCTTGCCGCCCTCCGTCTTGTCGCCGCCGCCGGCTTCCTCATCGCGGCGTTGCGTCTCGGGCTGCTTGGCTTTCTTGTGGCCCTTGCCCGATGGCTTGGCCGCCTTCACCACGGCCGCCTCGGCACTGGTCGCGGCAGCCGCCTGGCTGCTCAGTTGAAGCTGATACGCTTCGTAGTTGCCCTCGATGATGCGGGCCTGGGCACCCTCGAGAATCAAGAGGTGATCGGCCACGCGATTGACGAAATAGCGATCGTGGCTGACGAACAACACGGTGCCGTCGAAAGCCGTCAAGGCGCGTTCCAGAGCGTCGCGGGCCCATAGATCCAGATGGTTGGTGGGCTCGTCGAGCACCAGCACATTCGCATCGGCGGCGGCCAGACGGGCCAGGGCCGCGCGGCAGCGCTCCCCGCCACTGAGGTTGAGCACCTGCTGCAAGGCGGTGTCGCCGGTAAGCCCGAATCGCGCCAACAGGTCGCGGCGTTGTTGTTCGTTGAACTGCTTGTGCGACGGACGGATGGCATCCACGGCGGGCCGTTGCTCGTCGAGTTCGGCCAACTGCTGGTCGAAGTAGCCCACGACGACCCCCTGGCCGAGACGGACCTGCCCTGCATCGGGCTGTTCCCGGCCCAGCAGACAACGCAACAGCGTGGTCTTGCCCGCGCCGTTGGGTCCCAACAGTCCCCAACGCTGGCCGCGGACGATCTGCACGTCAATGCCGCTGAACAAGGGCCTGTCGAAGGCCTTGGCGAGCCCCTCGGCACGGAGAACCATGTCGCCGGACCGCGTCGCCGGCGGGAATCCCATCGGTGGCGCCTGGATGTCGCGCGGCGGCGGCACCAGTTCGATCCGCTCCAGTTTTTTGCGGCGATCCTCCGCCTGGGCGTGCTTCATGCCGTAATGGTTGCGGCGGATGAAGTCCTTGGTCTTGGCGATATCGGTCTGCTGTTTTTCGAAGGTCCGCTGCTGCACCAGCAGGCGCTCGGCTTTCTGTTGCCAATAGGCGGTGAAATTACCCGTATAGCTGTCGACCGTGCCGCCAAACAATTCCAGCGTGCGGTTGGTCACTTTGTCGAGGAAGTAGCGATCGTGGCTGACCAACAGGATGGCCGCCGAACTCTCCACCAGGAATTGCTCGAGCCACTCGGTGGCCTCGATGTCCAGATGGTTCGAGGGCTCGTCCATGAGCATCAGGTTCGGCTCGGCCAGCAAGAGCTTGGCCAGCATGAGGCGGTTCTGTTCGCCGCCGCTGAGCGATTCGACCGGCTGCGTCAGGCTTTCCGGACGGAAACGGAGCCCCGCCAGGACGCGATGGATCTTGTACTCCAAGTTGTAGGCGTCGCGACGCTGGATCTCGTGCTGTAGGTGATCGTAGCGGTCGGCCAGCCGCTTGTGTTCGGCCGGGTCGCCGGACTGGCCCATAGCTTCGGCCACGGCCAGCGCCTCTTCCTGCAGGGCGATCAGGCCGGCCAGGGCCGATTGGGCCTCGTCCCAAAGCGTACGGCCGGGCTCCCAACACGGCTGTTGTTCAAGATAACCCAGATGCACGGAAGGGTGCAGCCGCACGGCGCCATTGTCGGCCTCATCCTTGCCCGCAAGGATGCGCAGCAGCGTGGTCTTCCCGCTGCCGTTCGGGCCCGCCAAACCGATCCGCTCCCCTGGCCGCAGTTCGAACGTCACCCCATCCAAGACGGGCTCGGGACCGAAATGCTTCCGCACGCCTTCCACATCGAGAAGAATCATTCTCAGTACGGCTTATAGACGCCGGGCACTGCCACGGCATACTCGTAAAGGCCGTCCTTGTCGGGCAGCACCCTTGGATCGGCATCCCAAGCCAATTTCTCGGGCATTTCGCTGGGGCCCGTGGCGATGGCGTCGTCCCAGCGGACGACCTTGCCGGAGTAAGTGGCCATGCGGCCCAACACGGCCGTCATGCTGCTGGTGGCGCCGTACCAGCCCTCGTTGTACTTTTCGTTGTCGCGAATGGCCTTGATCAGATCGACATGTTCGAGTTGGTACGCACTGCCGCCGCCGCGGCCGCTGTGGCAGCCGGAGCCCCCCTTGGTGCCGCGCACGTATTCGGATACTTTCGGCCACGTACCGGCCTGCTGGCGACATTG
>CAYYBU010000705.1:0-2528 GCA_964469945.1 uncultured Planctomycetaceae bacterium | reverse complement strand
CGACCACCGAGATCTACACTCTTTCCCTACACGACGCTCTTCCGATCTCGACATGAAGGCCACGCTCGATGCCATCCGCGCGCAGCACTTCCTGCCGGCGATCTGGGTGGCGCCCTTCGTGGCGGCGCCGCAGTCGCACACCCTGGCCGAACATCCCGACTGGTTCGTGCAAGGCCCCGGCGGGAAGCCGTTGGTTTCCAGCACTGTGGGCTTCGGCGGTTGGAACAATGGCCCCTGGTGCGTTCTGGATGGAACCAATCCGCAGGCGCAAAAGCATCTCGAACACGTCTTTCGCACGCTGCGGGAAAAACTGGGCATCACCTATTTCAAGCTCGACGCCAACTACTGGGGGGCGATCCACAGCGGCAAACACTTCGATCCCAAGGCCACGCGCGTGGAAGCCTACCGCCGCGGCATGGAGGCCGTCGTGCGCGGCGCCGGCCCAGGGGCCGTGATCCTCGGCTGCAATGCGCCCATCTGGCCGTCGCTGGGGCTGGTCAACGTCATGCGGACGAGCAACGACATCGGCCGGGGTTGGGGTAGCTTTGCCGCCACCGCGCGGGAGAATCTCAGCCGCGGCTGGCAGAATGGACGACTTTGGGTCAGCGACCCCGACTGCGTGCTGTTGGGCGGCCAGGCCGACATTCCCGAGCGGGTGTGGCTGTTCCACGCCACGGTGGTTCACGCCGTCGGCGGCATGGTCTTGACGGGCGACAAGATCGCCGACCTCGGCCCCAAGCAACTGGCCATCCTCCGCAAGCTGATTCCGCCCACCGGACAATGCGCCCGTTTCGAGGGCGGCACGTTGAATCTGGGCGTCACGGACATGGGCCGGCGGCAGTATTATTATGTTTTCAACTGGGACGGCGCGCCGGCCGACCGCACCTTGCACCTCCGGCAGGCATCGCGGCTCAAAGACTTCTGGACGGACCAGGATCGGGGCGTCCACGGCGGCGACTACACGCTGAAGGACGTTGCCGGCCAGTCCGCCCGCCTGATCGTGGCCGAGCCATAATGGATGGCAACCGCGTGATCCCGCCAGGTGCCATAACCTTGGGAGTCTCGAAATGAGAACCTTGCTACTATCGCTTGTGTTGTTGGCCGCGGCTTCCGCCGTCGTCCGCGCTGCCGACCCGGACGCCAACCGTGGGGCCGCGACGATCTACGGCGAACGTTATCGCCCGCAGTTCCACTTCTCGCCCCGCAAGAATTGGACCAACGATCCCAACGGGCTGGTGTTCTACCGCGGCGAGTACCACTTGTTCTTCCAGCACAATCCGACCGGCATCAACTGGGGCAACATGACCTGGGGCCATGCCGTGAGCCCCGACCTGTTCCACTGGACGCAGTTGGACAACGCCATCGCGCCGGACAAGCTGGGCACCATCTTCTCCGGTTCGGCCGTGGTCGATGGGAACAACACGGCCGGCTTCCAAACGGGCGCCGAGAAAGTACTCGTGTGCATCTACACCTCGGCTGGCGGCACCTCGGACGAGTCCAAGGGCCAGCCCTTCACGCAGTCGATCGCCTACAGCAACGACCGCGGCCGAAGCTGGACCAAATACGCCAAGAACCCCGTGCTCAAGAACGTCGCCGGGAGCAATCGCGATCCCAAGGTTTTCTGGCACGCGGCCACGAAGCAGTGGATTATGGCCCTGTTCCTCGACGGGCAGTCGTATGCCCTGTTCGGCTCGCCGAACCTCAAGGAGTGGAAGAAGATTTGCGACGTGCCGCCGTTCGGCTGTGGCGAGTGCCCGGACATGTTCGAGTTGCCCGTGGACGGCGACGTCCGGAATACGCGCTGGGTCTTTTGGGGCGGCAACAGCAACTACGCGATCGGCACGTTCGACGGCCGGTCGTTCACCAAGGAGAGCGGGCCGTGGCGTTTCGAGTTCGGCGGCAACTACTATGCGGCCCAGTCCTACAGCGACGCGCCTGACGGCCGGCGGATCCAGATCGCCTGGATGGCCGGCGGCCGCTATCCGGACATGCCGTTCAACCAGCAGATGTCGCTGCCCAGCGAGCTGACCTTGCGGAAGTTTGCCGAGGGGATCCGCCTCTGCCGTCAGCCGGTCAAGGAACTGGATGCCCTGCACCAGAAGCACCAGGCCTGGAGCGGCACGGTCAAGGCCGGCGACGATCCGCTGCAAGGCATCGCCGGAGATCTGTTGGACATCCGCCTGGAGCTGGCGCCGGGCGATGCGGCCGAGGCGATTTTGACCATCGGCGATGCGGCGGTCGTCTTCGACGCCAAGAGGAAGACCGTGTCGTGCCTGGAAAAGACCGCGGCCCTGGAACCGATCGCCGGCAAGATCAAGCTGCAGGTGCTGGTGGACCGAGCGTCGATCGAAGTCTTCGGCAACGACGGTAAGATCAGCCTTTCCACCTGTTATCTGCCACCGCGGCAGCACAAGCGCGTCGCGCTGACGACCAAGGGCGGCCAGGCGATGGTCAAGTCGCTGGACGTCTGGGAATTGAAATCGGCCTGGGCCCGCCCGTAGGGAAAAAGCTTTTTTCCGCGAAAATTT
>CAYYBU010000704.1:0-2529 GCA_964469945.1 uncultured Planctomycetaceae bacterium | reverse complement strand
GCTGACTTCCTCGGTGCGGCCTACTTCTTCGGGTTTTCGGGCGCCGGTTCGGCCTTCTTTGATTCGGCCTTCTTGGTTTCGCCTGGGGCAGGCGCGGATCCCGTCGCCGGCGGCCGAGGCGGCCCGGCCCTTTCCGGTTGCCTTGCTGGCTTGCCCGACGCTCCCTTTCCAGGCGCCGCCGGCGCGCCCGGCTTCTCGCCGCCGTCGAACTCGTGCTCGAACTGAATATCGCCGGGGTTCTCGGGCCGGTCGCCGGGCAGATCGAAGCTGGGAGTTTTGGCGGCGGGTCCGCCGGTCGGGGCACCGGTCGCCGCGCCGGCGGGCTGCGGAGTGAACTTGGCAAAGTCGTCGTACATCTGCCTGGTTTCGCGGTTGTTGAGGTCGCTTATCCGCTCCTTCGCTTCGGCGGCGTAGGCCCCGCGGGGGTTCTTGGCAACCTCTTCGTACAGCCGGGCAGCCTCCTTCAGGTCGTCCTTGCACTCCTCGGCCCGCGCCAGTCCGAAGCGGGCCCGTTCCTGCAGCATCGGCGAGCCGTTCTCCAGCTCGGGCCTCTTGTAGAGCAGGATCGCCTTGTTCAGCGCTTCGAGCGCCTTGGCCTTATTTTGAAATAGCAGCTCGCAGCCTTCCAGGAGATAGGTGTCGGCGGCCAGCACGGCGGCCATCCGCCCCGCGGGAGTGCAGCGATTGTCGTCCGCCACTTTTACCAGCACCTCGGGGTTGCCACGGAGTCCGGCATTCACGTCATCCCATGCCTGGGTCGTTTGCTCGGCCGAGGCGTGGGACCACCAGGTATAGGCCACCAGCAACGCGAGCACGCCGATGACGAGAATCATGATGAGATTCTGGTAGGGCTTGAGCGACTGGCCGGTCTCGACCAGCCAGTCGGCCAGCGCATTGCGTTGAAGTTTGTGCCGCAGTTCACTTTTCATCGTCGGACCTCCGCCCGAACCGGTGGTTGGTTTTAGAGGGAATTACACCCGAACAGCGCAGTATAGTGGTCGCAGCCTGCCGCGTCAACCGCGCCAAGGGCAGGGGAAAAGTCAGCGTTTGCCGATACGCAAGGCAAGGCGACTCCAGCCGTTGATGCGCGATCGAGATTGACGGGAAGATGGGGCGGTTCCGCGTCAACGTCCTGCGGCAACTGGGCCACGTCGGCATGGTAGGACGGCGCCTCGACACGCCAGATTCTTCGCCGCGGTCAGAATGACCGACCGGCCCTTGTGGGGGTTATCGCAGTTCGCCGCTGCGAGGGTGTTGACTCGGGGTGGCAGGGACATTACAGTAGAAGTTTGGCCGGGCGCCGTTGGCCCCCCGGCTGCACGGGCAACCGATCCTACCGCCTGCCGCCCGCGGCAAGCAAGACGAGCCGGCGCCGCCGCGGAGTGTTTAAATCTTTCGATCCGCTGACCATGTCTTCCTACGATCTCGACCAGCAACGATTTCTCGGCAAGCACCAGGAACTGGAGATCGACAAGCTGTTCCGAGTGGTGGTGAAACAACAAGGCAGCGATCTGCACTTGAAGGTGGACCTGCCGCCGTACGTGCGCGTCAACGGCACGTTGCGGCCCTTGCAGCGGGGGCCGATCGACGACGAAGAGATGGTGCGGCTGATCTTCCCGATGATCAACATGCAGGAGCGGCGGAAGCGGATCTTCGAGGAAGACGGCGGGGTCGACTTCGCCTACATGATCGAGATCGACGGGAAGAAGTGGCGGTTCCGCGTCAACGTCTTGCAGCAACTGGGTCACGTCGGGCTGGTGGCCCGGTGCGTCAAGAATACGGTGCCCGACTTCGAGGGCCTGCACCTGCCGCCCTCGCTGGCCGAGCTGTGCAAATTCGCCCAGGGGATGATCCTGCTGGCCGGGATTACCGGTTCCGGAAAGAGCACCACCATCGCCTCGATGATCGAATGGATCAACCATCGCTACCGCAAGCACGTGCTGACGCTTGAAGACCCCATCGAGTACACCTTCACCGACGACAAGTGCCTGATCAACCAGCGCGAGATCGGCATGGACGTCAAGGACTTCATGATCGGCATGAAGCACGCGGTGCGCGAGGACCCGGACGTGATGCTGGTGGGCGAAATGCGGGACCGCGAGACATTCGAGACGGCGATCCAGGCCGCCGAGACGGGCCACCTGGTGTTCGGCACGATCCACGCCTCGACCGCGCCGAGCACCATCGGCCGAATCCTCGACCTCTTCCCGCAGAACATGCACGCGGCCATCCGCACCGCGCTGGTGTTCAACATGAAGGCCATCATCGCCCAAAAGCTGCTGCCGTCGATCAGGCCGGGCGTGGGCCGGGTGCCGACCTGCGAGATCATGACCTTCAGCCCCACCATCCGCAAGCTACTCACCGAAGGCGAGGACGACAAGCTGGCCGACGCGGTGCGGATCAGCAAGGATGACGGGATGCAGGACTTCACGCAGAGCCTGAAGGACCTGATCAACAAGGAAATGATCGACCGCCCGACGGCCTTCGAGGTGGCACCCAACCCCGAGGCCCTGAAGATGGCGCTGAAGG
>CAYYBU010000703.1:0-2532 GCA_964469945.1 uncultured Planctomycetaceae bacterium | reverse complement strand
TCGCCCGTCGTGGTGGGCGATCGTTTGTTTGTCGGCTCGGCCGACGGACGCTTGTATGCGTTGGACCTGAAGTCGGGCCGGGAATTATGGCGTTTCGCGGCGGGCGGCGCCCTGACCGCGTCGCCGGCCGTGGCCGCCGGCCGGCTGGTGATCGGCACCGACGACGGCAATCTGTATTGCTTCGGGGCGAAGCCGTAGCGGAGAAGCGGACGATTGTGAGTTGTAGGGAACGCCCTCGGTGGCGTTCCGCCGGGCAACCAAAAAACGCCTGCCCGCGGCTGCCGGAAGGCCACGGAGAGCGTCCCCTACAGCGGGAGACGCAAGCCGTCGTAGGCCAGTTCCATGCCCGGCGGCAGTAACTCGCTGATCTCCTCGTGCTCCAGGTCGTGGCAGATGTGCGTGAACAGCGTCCGCCGCGGGGCCAAACGGCGCGCCACCTCGATGGCCTCGCCGAGACTGAAATGCGTGGGATGCGGTTGCCGGCGCAGACAGTCGAGAATCAACACGTCGAGCCCTTCCAGCAACCCCATGCTGGCCGGCGGAATGTCGTTGGTGTCGGTGCAGTAGGCCACGTTGCCGAAACGATAGCCGAGTACGCCATAACGGCCGTGCCGCATGGGGATGGGCACGACCAGGGCTCCCAGCACATGGAAGGGCGCTCGGGCGACCTCCGAAAATACCAGCCGCGGAACACCCCCGGCCGGATACAGCCGCGTCACCGGGTCGAAGGCATAGTCGAAGACTTTGCGGATCCGCGCCTCGACGATGTCCTGACAGAAAATCGGCAAGTCGTGCCCCAGGTATTGGGCGAAGATTCGCAGGTCGTCCAGGCCGAAGAGATGGTCGGCATGGTCGTGGGTGTAGAGAACAGTATGTACCAGACCGATGTGCTCGCGGAGCAACTGGCTACGCAAGTCGGGGGGTGTATCGATCAACAGCGTGCCCTCGGGCAGGCCCAAAGCCACGCTACAGCGCATGCGCTGGTTTTTAGGGTTGGCACTGGTGCAGGTCGTGCAGCCGCAACCGATAACCGGCACGCCGTGGGAAGTGCCCGTGCCGAGAAAGACAAGCTGGCTGATGATGTCGTTCATCGTCGATCCGGGGTGCGAAGCGGGGGGGCAGCGGGTATTCTCTCAGAACCGGCGCGTTACGCCAAGGAGCCATTACCCTTCTTGACCCCCGGCGCAATAATAGGTAGATTGCGACATTGCGGCGAATTGCGCCCATCTTATTGGAATTTAACCGTCGAGACGCGTGTAGCATCGCTTGGTCGGGCCGCTTGCTCTTCTGCCCTGATGCTGGACGTTCTTCATAGGGTGCCATGGAAGAAATTCTTACACAAATTGCGGATGTTCTAGGGGTAGTATTCGGGGGGTTCGGACGCCTGGTCGAACGTTCTTTAACCAGCCTGTTCGGTTCCTCCAACGCCCGTTATCTGAAGAAATTGCAGCCGCAGGTGACGGCGATCAACGCCCTGGAACCGAAATACCAGGCGATGACCGACGCCGAGTTGGCGGAGCAGACGGTCAAGTTTCGTAAACGTCTGGCCGGCGGCGAGACGCTCGACGCCCTGCTGGTGGAGGCCTTTGCCGTTTGCCGCGAGGCGGGACGCCGTGCGCTGGGGATGCGGCACTTCGACGTCCAATTGATGGGCGGCATGGTCCTCCATAGCGGCGCCATCGCGGAAATGGTCACCGGCGAAGGCAAGACCCTGGTGGCCACGCTGCCGGCCTATCTCAACGCGCTGGAGGGCAAGGGGGTTCACGTGGTCACGGTCAACGACTACCTGGCCCGCCGCGACATGGAATGGATGGGCCCGCTCTATATGTCCTTGGGGCTGACGGTGGGCACGATCCAGAGCCAGATGGACACGGCCGAGCGGCAAAAGGCCTACGAGTGCGACATCACCTACGGCACCAACAACGAGTTCGGCTTCGACTACTTGCGCGACAACATGCGGCCGGCGGCCAAGGACGACAACCATTATCCGAAGTCGTACCAGCAAGTGCAGGGGCCGCTGCATTTCGCCATCATCGACGAAGTGGACAACATCCTCATCGACGAGGCCCGCACGCCGCTGATCATTTCCGGTCCCGCTCACGACGACGTCACCCGCTATGCCAAGGCCGACAAAATTGCCCGGCAGTTGAAGAAGGGCGCCCACTTCGAGGTCAACGAGAAGGAGCACACCTCGCATCTGACCGACGAGGGGGTGCGGGCGGCCGAGCAGTTGGCGGGCGTGGAGAGCTTCTACACCGCCGGCCACATGGAATGGCCGCACTTGATCGACAACTCGTTGAAGGCCCATCACCTCTACAAGCGCGACGTCAACTATGTCGTCACGGCCGAAGGCGAGGTGGTGATCGTGGACGAGTTCACCGGCCGCTTGATGCCGGGCCGCAACTGGAGCGACGGCCTGCACCAGGCGGTGGAAGCCAAGGAAGGCGTGCGCATCAAGGAAGAGAACCAGACGCTGGCCACCATCACCCTGCAGAACTTCTTCAAGCTCTACGACAAGATCTGCGGCATGAC
>CAYYBU010000702.1:0-2533 GCA_964469945.1 uncultured Planctomycetaceae bacterium | reverse complement strand
TGGCCATCTGCGGCCAGCGGTCGTAATTAACGATGGTGGCGATGATGTTGCCGCCAAACGCCGGCCGGATCTGCAACAACAGGTTCTTGTGCAGCGTCTTGGTCTTGGGGTCTTCCACGTCGCTGATGTCCAGGTCGGTGCAGTCGGCCGTCATGCCGGCCCGCATGGTCGAAGCCACCCGCGGCGCCAAATCGCGCCCCAAGGCGGTGGCGCCGTACAGCACGATCTGCGGCCGATGCTTCTCGATGAGCGTCGATACCACCTGCGCATACGATCCCGTTTGATAATGCGCCAGCCGCGGATCGTCGGTCACGTAGACGCTGTCGATTCCCTGGGCGATCAAACGCTTGGCCAACGCGCCCACGCCGGCGCCCGGCAACACGGCGCCGGTCTTCACGCCCAGCCGGTCGGCCAAGTCCCGGGCCTTACCGCACAGTTCCAAAGCGACGTCGTGCAGCGCGCCATCCTCTTGCTCGGCAAAAACCCAGACTTCGCCCTGTCGATTCGGTTCAATCATGCCTTCTCCAACTCTCGTTCTTGTGGTGCAGGCGTCTCGCCTGCGTCCTCAGGGCAGGCGAGACGCCTGCACCACAACGCGGATTAACCCAAAGTACGGTCGACCACCAGTTCGTGAATTAAGTTTTTCGTGCCCTCTTCCGTGGGCGGGATCTCGGTGTAGCCTTCCTTGGTCAGCACGATCGCCTGCACCCGGAAGACCTTCGTCGGCGAGCCCGCCAACCCGCAACGGTTCAGATCGGCATGGATATCGTCCAGATTCCATTGCTCGATCAAGAGGTTCTGCTGTTTCAGGGCGGCCACGCGGCGCTCGACCTCGGCGGCCTGGGCGGCCTCGGACGCGGCCGGCATGACGCCCTTCACTTCCGCGGCCACTTCCGCCACCACCCGCGCCCGCTTGGCCCGCGTCACCCGTTTGGCCGAGGGTGGCCGCGGGCTGTTCGCCGTCTGCACCACGGTAATCAGCACTGGCAGTTTGGTCTCGACGATTTCCCAACCATGCCCCGTGTTCCGCTTGATTCGCACCACGCCGTCCGCCAGATCGGTGACCTGTTCCAGATAGGTGATCTGCGGAATGCCCAACTTCTCCGCGCACTGCGGACCGACCTGAGCCGTATCGCCATCGATGGCCTGGCGGCCGCAGAACACAAAGTCGTAACGCCCGATGGTGCGGACGGCCTGGCTGAGAATATAGCTGGTCGCCAGCGTGTCGCTGGCCGCCGCGCGGCGATCGGTAAGCAGAATCACCCGATTTGCCCCACGATAGAGGCAATCTCGCAGCACGTCAGCCGCCTTGGGGGGACCCATGCTGACCACCGTGACGGTTCCGCCCGCGCGGTCCCGCAACTCCAACGCCGTCTCCAACGCGTGCAGATCTTCAGGATTGAAAATCGTCGGCAACGCACCCCGATTGACGGTGCCATCTTCCTTCATCGCCTCGGCCGTGATGTTGGCCGTATCGGGCACCTGCTTGACGCAAACAATACTGTCGTATGGCACGGCATAGAGCTCCGGAAGTCGCTAATTTACTAAAGCTTTGCAGGGCATCAGACCCGTTTCCTCAGGTCAAGGGAGGAATGGTCGTAGACTGCGGAGAAAATAGCGAGTACCTCGAGTTGCGAGGCTGTTGTCAAAGGGATATATTCCTGATAAGCTGTTGTCACTATGAGTACATATTCTCGGCAGGCGCGTCTGATCGGCGAAAGCCCGGCCATCGTGGCCTTGCGCTCGGTCATTGGCCGGGTGGCCGATACCGAGTTGGCCATCTTGATCCGCGGCGAACGGGGCACCGGCAAAGCCCTGGCCGCCCAGCTCATCCACGACCAGAGCCGCCGCCGCGACCAACCGCTGTTGACCATCCGTTGTGCGGCCGTTGCCGACAAGGATGCCGACAGCGATCTGGAAAGCCAGTTGTTCGGTCATGAAGAGGCTATTTCGGCTCCCGGACTGACGGTTCACCCGGGAAAGTTCGAATTGGCCGCCGGCGGGACGATCTTCCTCGATGAAATTGGCGATCTGAACCCAGGCAGCCAAGCCAGGCTGTTCCAAGTGTTGGAGCAGCGGACGCTCGTGCGGGTTGGCGGTTCCACGCCCACTGCCATCAACGTGCGGATCTTGGCCACCACCAGCCGGGATCTGGCGGAAATGGTACGGCAACAGCGGTTTCGCGAGGAACTATTCTTTCATTTCAACGCCGTGACGCTCGATTTGCCGCCATTGCGGCAGCGGCCCGGCGATATCCCTCTCTTGGCGGCGGCTTTCTTGCAGGAATTTTGCGATAGTATCCCGCGCAAGGCACCGGGGTTATCCGCCGCAGCCCAAAGCCTGCTAATGGAATACCTCTGGCCGGGCAACGCCGACCAGTTGCGGAACCTAATGGGGTGGTTGGCCTATCATTCCCCCGCTGATGCGATCGAGGCAAAAGATTTGGCCTCGATTTTCCGTTCTCGCGGCCAGGCCTTGATGGGGGCCGATGCAGGCCAGTTGCTGGCCGACGCCACGGTCCGTTTTCAGGCCG
>CAYYBU010000701.1:0-2545 GCA_964469945.1 uncultured Planctomycetaceae bacterium | reverse complement strand
ACAGCACGGCCAGAGAGCTTGTCGTGGCGACTCGGGCCGGCGGGATCGACGACCTTGCTGCCGCCGCCCGCAACAAGTTGCTGCTTTTGGGCGTCGGCCAGCAGGAAATCGACGGCATCGTGGCCTCGGGCCAGCCCGCCGCCCGGCTGGTGATCCGCTCGCCGCAGGCGGGCTACGTGGTGGATAAAAAAATCGTGGTCGGGGCCAGCGTGGAAGCGAAGATGACGCTCTTCGAGGTGGCCGACCTCTCGACCGTTTGGATTGAGGCCGACGTTTATGAGAAGGACATCCCGTTCCTTCAGGTCGGCCAGAAAGTCGAGGCCAGCGTGGAGGCGTGCCCCAATCGCACGTTTACGGGGAAGTTGGCCCTCATCGAACCTCAACTACAAACTGCGACGCGGACCAACCGCATTCGCCTCGCACTCGACAACCCCCAGCATGAACTCCGTCCCGGCATGTTCGCCACGGTGCGAATCAACACGCCGCTGGAGAGCATCGAGCCCTACAAGAGTTTGGCCGCCAAGCGGGGACGGATCGTGCGGGTGGGCCTGAGTCGGGCTAACTCGCCGCCGCAATACGAGTTTCTCACGGTTCCAGAGCGGGCCATCGTGGATACGGGCTCCAAGAAGGTGGTGTACGTCGAGCGGCAAGCGGGGCTGTTCGAAGGCGTGGAGGTCGAGTTGGGGCCTCGCCAGGCCGGCTACTATCCGGTCCTCAAGGGGCTTAGCGCTGGCGACAAGGTGGCGGCCGCCGGCGGTTTCCTGATCGATGCGGAAACGCGGCTGAACCCGGC
The DNA here is from genome assembly GCA_964469945.1 of uncultured Planctomycetaceae bacterium. Classification (GTDB taxonomy): domain Bacteria; phylum Planctomycetota; class Planctomycetia; order Pirellulales; family Thermoguttaceae; genus CAYYBU01. Next base: position 1,752 of record CAYYBU010000701.1, on the reverse strand, counting down.
GGCCGCGGCGACCTACTTCGGCGCCAGTGGCGGCCCGCAGTCCAACGATCGTCCCAACGCCCCGACGACCCCCAGCCCACGCCCGCCCGACCAAGCCCCCCGCGACCAAAGCAAGCCGGATTTTCCGCCGAAGCCGGAACCCAGGGTGACGGACGCCACACCAACGCCAGAGGACCTCAAGAACATTGCGAAACTACCCGAGGGGGACCGGAAACTGGCGCTGGCACAGCGCATCTGCCCGGTCACCGGCGCGGCGCTGGGCTCGATGGGCGTGCCGGTGAAAATCACCCTGCGCGGCCAGACGGTCTTTGTGTGCTGCCAAGGGTGCGTGGGCAAGGCCAAGCGGAGCCCCGACGAAATTCTGAAGAAACTGGCGGAGACTCGCTAATGATCGAAAAAATCATCGAATTCTCCATTCGTAACCGCTTCATTGTCATCCTGTTGTCCCTCGGCGTGGTGATCTGGGGCGTCCACGCCGTCATCAACACGCCGGTGGACGCCATTCCCGACCTCTCGGAGAACCAGGTGATCGTGTTCACCGACTGGATGGGCCGCAGCCCGAAGGAGATTGAAGACCAGATCACCTACCCGCTTTCGGTGAACTTGCAGGGTCTTGCCGGCGTGAAGGCCGTGCGCTCGTCGAGCGAGTTCAACTTCTCGATGATCAACATCATTTTCGAGGACAACGTCGACTTCTATTTCGCCCGGCAGCGGGTGTTGGAGCGATTGACCTTGGCCGGCACGTTCCTGCCGTCGGGGGTGGTGCCCTATATGGCCCCCGACGCCACGGCCCTGGGCCAGATTTTCTGGTACACGGTCGAGGGCCAAGGGCAGGACTTGGGCCGTCTGCGCGCCATTCAGGACTGGTACGTCCGCTACCAGCTCAACTCCGTCCCCGGGGTGGCTCAGGTGGCGTCGGTCGGCGGTTTCCCCATCGAATACCAGATCGACGTGGACCCCAACAAGCTTCGCGCCTACAACGTCACCCTGGGCGAGTTGTTCTCGGCCGTGGCCCAATCCAACTCGGCAGTCGGCGGCAAGGTGATCCAGAAAGGGAACGCGGAGTTCATCGTTCGCGGCGTGGGGTGGATCGAGAGCACCAAGGACATCGAGAAGACCGTCGTGAAGGCCGACCCGGGGAAGGGTACGCCGATTTACGTAGCCAATCTGGGCACGGTAAGTCTGGGAAGCGAGTTTCGCCGCAGCGTGCTGGAGAAGGACGGCAACGAAGCGGTCGGGGCGGTGGTGATGATGCGCCACGGTGAGAACCCGCTGCAGGTGACCAAGCGGATCAAGGCCAAGATTCAGGAACTTCAGCCCGGGCTACCCGAGGGCGTGCGGATCGTGCCCTTCTACGATCGCACCCGGCTCATCGACGGCGCCATCGAGACGGTCACCAGCACGCTCCGCGACGAGATGATCATCGCCTCGCTGGCGATCTTATTGATCCTGATGCACTTCCGCAGCGCGGTGTTGATCTGCATGACCCTGCCGCTGGCGGTGCTGGTGTCGTTCATCCTCATGCGACACTTCAACATCGCTTCCAACATCATGTCGCTGTCGGGAATCGCCATTTCCATCGGCATCCTGGTGGACCAGGCGATCGTGATGGTGGAAAACGCCACGCACCACTTGACCGCCCATTTCGGCCCGCACGTGAAAATCACCGGCGATACGCGCGAGATCGTGATCCCCGCCTGCCGCACGGTAGGCCGGCCGATCTTCTTCTCGGTCGTGATCATCCTCTTGTCA
>CAYYBU010000700.1:0-2551 GCA_964469945.1 uncultured Planctomycetaceae bacterium | reverse complement strand
CCTTCGTGATCCACCAACGGCTAACGTCCGACGTCCGCGACTTGTACGCGGAAACGCACCGCGAAGTGGACCGGCTCTTGTTACCCCGCGTCATGGAGCACACCCGTGGTAGTCTGCAGGAGGCGGCTTTGCTGCTGGGAATCGCCCGGCAAACTCTGCGCCTGAAACTTCGCGACCTGGGACTGTCCGTCGCGCGTCCCGCCGAAGCCAATGAAAATGGCTCGATCTGAGAATGTGATGCACGCCGCCTACCGGGTTGCGGTGGAGGAAAAGGCATTTAACGCTTTTCGCGCGATTGGACGCACGCCTGGGGAATCGCTAGACTGTCCCAGTATCGCGTATCGTGCAGGATCGCATCTCCTACCCGTTGGAAAGAATCATGACAATTTCAAAGCAAACGTGCCGCTTTTCGGACGCTTGGCGACTTCTGAAAAACATTTCCGTAACCGTTCACAGGCCGCCAAAGTCGTCTTTCGCTCTGCGAAAGAAACGCTCCTTTCGCGGAGCGAAAGGCGACAATTGGGGCCGAACCCCGTTGAACCAACCGCGGCCCGTGAACGGTTGCACATTTCCCCTGGCCACCGTGGGGCTCATGCTCTTTGCCGTCGGCGTTTCTTCCGCGCAAGCGGCACAGACCGTCTGGCTTTCTTCGCTGGACCTGAGCAAGACCGTGCAGGGCACGGGGCGCGCGCAAGTCGACAGGTCGTACACGGGCACGCCGCTGAGCATCGCCGGCCGGAAGTTCGACCACGGCCTGGGGACCCATGCCCTTAGCAGGCTGGCCATCGATCTCAAAGGCGGCGCTGACCGGTTCACGGCCCAGGTGGGCCTCGATGACAATGCCGGAAAAAAAGCCACCTGCAACGGTAGCGTCGTTTTCGGCGTGTTCGGCGACAATCGCCTGCTGTGGAAAAGCGGCGTGATGCGCTGGCACCAGCCCGCGGCGGTTGTGGACGTAAGCCTGAAAGGGATCAGGACGCTTCTGCTCGTAGTGGGCGACGCCCGCGACGGCATCAACTGCGACCATGCCGATTGGGGTGATGCCCGGTTTCAGGTCAGCGGCGAACTTCCGCAGACCGTTGCCTCGCCACCCCAGAAGCAACTGCAAGACGCGATCCTCACGCCCCCGCCGCCGGCCATTCCGCGGATCAACGGGGCCAAGGTATTTGGCGTGCGGCCTGGGCATCCTTTCTTGTTCACCATTCCCGCCACGGGGCGGCGGCCGATGGAGTTTGCGGTCGACAATCTCCCGGCTGGATTGAAAGTCGATTCCCCGACCGGCCAGATCACGGGCAGGCTGCGGGATCGCGGCGAGTATCGGGTCACCTTCCGCGCCAAGAACGCATTGGGTGAGGCCCAACGGCCCTTCAAGATCGTCTGCGGCGACACGTTGGCCTTGACGCCCCACATGGGTTGGAACCATTGGTACATCTGGAACTACAGCGTGAGCGACAAGATCATCCGCAACGCCACCGACGCGATGGTCGCGACCGGCCTGATAAATCACGGCTACTCGTACGTGAACATCGACGATTGCTGGACAGTTAAACCGGGATCGACCGATCCAGCGCTGAGCGGTCCACCGCGGGACGCTCGGGGCAATATCAATCCCAACAAACGCTTTCCCGACATGAGGGCCCTGACCGACTACATCCACGCCCAGGGGCTCAAGGCGGGCATTTACACGGGACCGGTCGAGCTGACCTGTGCCCGGCACATTGGATGCTACCAGCACGAGGAGCAAGATGCTCGGCAGTACGCCAGGTGGGGATTCGATTTCCTCAAGTACGATTCATCCAACTATAAGAACGTCCCCCAAATGGGCGCGATCCTCCCCACACTCGATCGCGACATCGTGCTGAACGTCGTCGCCTGGAGCATCGGTGGAATGCACAACACGGCGAAATGGGGCCGCCAGGCAGGTGTCCACAGCTGGCGCACCGCCCGCGACCTGGGCGGTGCCTGGGGCCTCATCGTAGAGGACGTGTTCGGGTTGTACGGACGCAATGAATTGCAGCGCTATTGCGGCCCAGGCAGTTGGAATGACCCCGACTACATCTGCTTGGGATACGTCTCGCCCCATACCAAAACGAGCCTTTCGCCCAGCGAGCAATATAGTTACGTCTCGATTTGGTGCCTGTCGGCGGCGCCGTTGATCTTCAGCGGCGACATCACCCGATTGGATGATTTCACTTTGAACCTGTTGACCAACGACGAAGTACTGGAGGTGGACCAGGACCCGCTGGGCAAGGCGGCCTTGCGGGTGGCGAAGCACGGGAATGTCCAGGTCTGGGCCAAGGACATGGAGGACGGCCGCAAGGTAGTCGGATTATTCAACATCGACGATGACCTGCGCACAGGAGTGTTCAGCGTGGCCGGTGAAATGCCAAGCAAGACAACCGTAACCGTCACCTGGACCGCTTTGGGGATTACTGGCAAGCAGATCGTCCGCGACCTGTGGCGGCAAAAGGACATTGGCACATTCGAAGGCCGGTTCTCGGCGTCTGTCGACGCCGATGGCGTCGTCTTGGTGAGCTTACGGCCGGCGCCG
>CAYYBU010000699.1:0-2551 GCA_964469945.1 uncultured Planctomycetaceae bacterium | reverse complement strand
TGCGGCGACTGGACGCGCTGGCCACGCGGTTGGATAACCTGGGAGTGGAACCGTAGGACGCGTATAATACAGGCATGTCCGAAACCCCCGAACCTGCCGGCATCCCTCCCGACAACGCGCTGGCGGCGGAAAAAGTGCGGTCCTTCCCGCACACTCCGGGCGTGTACTTGATGAAAGACGCCGAGGGCCGCGTGATCTACGTCGGCAAGGCGAAAAATCTGCGCAGCCGGGCCGGCAGCTACTTCCTCAAGGCGGCCACGGAAGACCAACGCACCACGCGGTTGGTGCGCGAGATCCGCGACATCGATTACCTCGACGCGGAAAGCGAGGTCGACGCCCTGCTCATGGAAGCACGGCTCATCAAGGACCTGCTGCCGAAGTACAACCGCGATCTGCGCGACGACAAGACCTTCCCCTACCTGGAGATATACACCCACGAGGATTACCCGCGGGTCGAGATCACGCGGACGCCGAAGGAGCGGGGCTCGAAACTCTATGGGCCGTTCGCCAGCCCGCGGTCGTTGCGCGGCGCGCTGCACGTGTTGCAGAAGGTGTTCAGGTTCCGCACCTGCTCGCTGGACATTCAGGAAGGCGATCCGCGCTGGCGCTGGTTCCGTCCCTGTCTGCTGGCCTCGGTGGGCCAATGCACGGCGCCGTGCAACTTCCGCATTCCGCGGGAGGAATATCGTAAGAACATCCATCGCTTGCAACAATTCCTGGAGGGGAAGAAGCAATCGCTGTTGGGCGAGCTGCGCGCCGACATGGCCGTGGCCGCGAAGGAGCTGCGTTTCGAAGAGGCAGCGCGGCTCCGCGACGAACTGCACCTGCTGGAAACGCTACACGAGCGCGGCGATCTGGCCACGCACGTGCAGCCCGAGGTGTTTCCCGTCGATCCGAAGAAGGGGCTTGCCGGCCTGCAAAAGGTGTTGCACCTGAGCAAGCAGCCACGGGCGATCGAAGGCATCGACATCGCCCACACCGGCGGCACCGACACGGTGGCGAGCGTGGTGCAGTTCATCGACGGCCTGCCCTTCAAGCCGGGCTACCGGCGGCTGCGGATTCGTACCGTCGAGGGCGTCGACGACGTGGCCAGCATCCACGAGGCCGTGCTACGGCGTTTTCAGCATCGGCACGAGAGTGAGATCGTGCCCGACATCCTCTTGATCGATGGCGGCAAGGGGCAGTTGCACGCGGCCTTGGCGGCCTTGGCGACCCTGGCGATCGAGGACGGCCCGACGGTTGTCTCGCTGGCGAAACGCGAGGAGTTGGTCTTTCGCTCCGACGCCGAGGAGCCGTTGCGGCTGAGCCGTCATTCCTTCGCCTTGCGGCTGTTGCAATATGTCCGCGACGAGGCCCATCGTTTTGCCCAGCACTATCATCACATTCTCCGCCGCCGCTCGACACTGGGCGAGTGAGCGATGCGATCTTCCGTAGGTCAGGCTGTGCCTGACACCCCAGGCCTGTCAGGCACAGCCTGACCTACGATTTGCGGGATTTATTTGTCCGCCCATCCTAACTTGTAGAGTGGGGCTCGCTGCGATCGGCCCACCCTATAAGGATGGACAGCCTTTCAGCCCAGAGAGGCGAAGGGGGGCCGATGGCGTGGATTTCCCCCTGCGGAGGCAATTTACCACGGGGCGGAAAATCTTTGTACCGGGTACTTGCAATAATCGCTAGAATCGCTACACTTCAACTTGTGGGAAATGAACCCACAGTCGTGAAAAAAGTTGCGGTCCTTGTGGGAAACAAGCCCACACGCTAGAATAGAAAAAGTCTTGCCTATGATGCCCGGCGGTTTCGCCCCCACGATTGATACCCGGTCCCACGGCGCCCGTAATGTCCGGTCCGTCCCAGATCATTCTCGGCGAATACACCTGCTCGCTCGACGAGCGTTACCGCCTGTCGCTGCCCACCCGGTTGGCCGACCTGCTGTCGCCGCAATGTATCCTGGCCAAGGAGCGGGCGGGCTGTCTGAGTCTGTGGAGCGCCGAGGCCTGGGAAGCCAAGCTCAACGCCCGGGTCAAACTGATCGAACAGAAAATCCTGGCCGACACCATCGGCGAGGATCGCATCGGTCAGGTGCAGTTGCTGGGCCGCCTGCTCTCCACGCGGCACAAGCCGGTAGAGCTCAAGGGGCGGGGGCGATTGTTGATTCCCGAGGGCTTTCGCAAATTTCTCGGCGCGGATCGCGATCCGCCGGAGAACGAAGTGATCATCATCGGTGCGGCCGTGTGCGTCGAGATCTGGAAGCCGGCTGCGTGGCTGAAATATTTGGAAGGGCGGATGCCCAAGTTCCGCCGTCTCTTCCATCAACTGTCGAAATAAAGCAACGTTTCCATGTTCGGTCCGGAGGATTATCCCAAAACCCCCGGCGTGTCATCCGATAGGGGCTGCAAGTCACCAGGGATGGGTCGTTTCAGGGCGCACGATGCGCCCGCCCATTTCTCCGGACCGAGCATGGATGTTTTCTTCAATGTATCCGGCACATGCCGTGTGCCGCAGGCCAACGGAACACGGCGCGTGCCAGACACTTATTGACTTGTGGGTCCTT
>CAYYBU010000698.1:0-2560 GCA_964469945.1 uncultured Planctomycetaceae bacterium | reverse complement strand
CAAGGGGTGTGGAATGCCCTGCATCGCGACGGCAAAAAGGCGCAGATGCGGCATGTGTTTGATTTCGCCACAATTTCGCTGACCATGAAGGACGAGCTTTCCCCCAACATGAGACGGGAAATGGTGAATTTCGTCGAGGCGGAACTGCTGACGAACCACTGGATGCGGGCCCAGTCGTTGAGCGATCCTTCCGCCGCTCGATCCGATCGGCCGGACCACGGCCCGATGGGCGCTTTTTCCGCCTGGCCGGCCGAGACGATGATGGCGATGTGCGAGTTGGGCCGTTTCGACAAGGCCCTGGACCTGGCGCACCGCGTGTCGTCGGTTACGTCGGAAGGCCCCTTTTCCCAATCGCGCGAATTGCTCAGCAAGCGGGCCGATGCGACGGTGCGAATCGCCAATCGCGGCGGGCAGACTTATAATGCCAGCAACGGCGGCGCTTTTGCCGACACGATCATCCGCGACTTCTTCGGTTGTCAGCCGGTCGATGGGCGTTGCGTGCTGCTGGATCCCAAGACGCCGCGCGGCTTCGAGGGCCGCCTGCTGAACGTGCCTTGCGGCGGCCACCAGGTCAACATCGTCAGCGACGACCAGGGCGTGCATACCGAGGCACACTGAGAATCGGCCGGCGTTGGGACCCGGCAAGAAAACGGGACTGGCTCCGCAGCCCAAGGTGCCTGGGCAGCGGGGGGAAGGCTGCCGTCACGGTATCTACCCCTGCCGTTTCTTTGGTCTGGGCGTCTATATAACATATTACGGCTAAAGCAGTTGCGCATTGTTTCAATCCGCACGGCCCTTACAAGCGGCCCGCCGACTCAAGCGAACGTTTATTATTTAGCTATTCTGTATTGACTTTTTAGCTATTTATTGCGATACTAACTGTAGGAGGTGACCACCTATGAAACGGACAATGACGCTGAACCTGACTCCCGAGGAGATGCAGGTGTTGGAGGAACTCTCCAAGAAAAAGGGTTTGAACAAGACGGCGGTCTTGCGTCAGGCACTACGGCTCTACCAGGCGGTTGACACCCGCGTGGCGCGGGGCGAGAAACTCGTCTTCGAGAAGGACGCGACCAACGAGAAGGCGGAACTGGTTGTTCTATGAGCGGGTCACAGGCACCGGTGTTCATCGTCGATGGACTGACCGCACAGCCGGTCGAAGGTACGCTGTTCGACAAGATTACAGAGAAACATATCCAGGACACCGAGAGCCTCTGGGCTCCCTGGATGGCGACAGCCATTGCGTCGCAATCGCCGCCTCGGCACGAGGAGAGCCGACACTGGGACTGGCGCAAAAAAATGGGAAACTACGGTGGGCAGTTGGGTTTTCCCTGTTTCGCGATCGAATGTTGCGGAGAAACCCAGGGTCTGATGATTGTGAATACCTTGGAGTCGTGCCGCATTGAAGAGCGAAAGGGCAAGCCGCTTGTTTACGTCGAGTATCTGGCCACGGCGCCTTGGAACCGGCAATCACTCGCACCAACGCCCAAGTACACGGCCGTGGATTCGGTGCTGATTGCTGTGGCAATTCAACTCAGCTTGGAACAAGATTTTGAAGGACGAGTCGGTTTACATTCGCTGCCGCAGTCGAGCGGCTTCTATGGCGACAAGTGCGGCATGACCAGCTTTGGCGTCGATCCGCACAAGTCGCCACTCCTTTATTTCGAAATGACCGCTAACCAGGCGAATGCCTTTCTGGCGAAAGGTAACTGATATGAAGTTTTCAATGTCAAAAGAATGGGTTCTCAGCAAGGCAAAGGATGAAAAGGGGTTCGATGTTGCGGCGGGGCACCTGGACCATGATCGCGCCTCCGATATTAAGAGGCTGTCTGTGGTCTCGGCAGAACAGGGGACGGCGGAGCACTGCGCATTCAGTTCGCTCGTGCAAATGTTGCGGCGTGCGAGGGCGCTTTCCATCGAGGCCCTGGCCGAGAAATCCCGGGTCGACGTGGCTGAACTCGTGAGCATCGAGTGCGATGTACGGTACGAGCCCAGGCCGCGTACCGTCCATCAACTTGCGAAGTTCTTTAGCCTCCCAGAAAAGAGACTACTGGACTTGTCGAATCTAACCACTACTCGCAGTCACGAACTAACAGAGGCGGCTGTTCGGTTTGCCGCTAACGCCAAAAAGATGTTGGACCTCAGCCCTGAGGAACGACAAGCATTGATCGAATTTGTTAAGTTTCTCGGCTCAAAGTGAGTAGAGGTAGGCAAGCAATGAAGAACATCGCCGTGGAAGGGTATGAAGCTGCGGACATTGGCGAACAGGTCGACAAGATTCTCAGCCATCTCGGTTTAGGTAGCGCATGGACTGGGACCTCGCGAACCGTGTGGTGGTTGCGGTGGGACTACCATTCCGTTTCGTACGGGGCTCCAACATCTTTACCATCCCGGTCCCCGGCGATGAAGATCGCCGGGCGAGGGCGGACGGCGGGCAGCGGGGTGCCCACTCCATCCCTCGTTGTCCGCGACGGTTACTCCCGCTCGATCGAGGCAAGGCCGCCTGTAATCGTTCACACCCTGGGCAGCAATGAAGGGGTTGGCTGATGGGCAAGGTGGG
>CAYYBU010000697.1:0-2563 GCA_964469945.1 uncultured Planctomycetaceae bacterium | reverse complement strand
GCTGCCGGTGAAGGTTTCCCCCCGCTATCGGGGATTCCATCGTTTCGACCTGACCAGTTGTATCGCCTGCGAGGCCTGTTCCCGCGCGTGTCCGGCCAATTGCATTGCCATCGGCAAACAGCGGGTAGCCGGCCGCAAGGGATTCCAGGTCACCAGTTTCACGATCGACTACGGGAAATGCCTGTTTTGTGCGTTGTGCGTCGAGCCCTGCCCGATGGATTGTATCTTCATGGGCTGGTCGCACGATCTGAGCTGTTACAGCCGCGCGGGATGTGTGGTCGACTTTTCCCGGCTTCCCGGCGAGATCGCCTGGGGGCACGCGACGCTCAATCCCCTGGCGGTAGCCAGTTCCAAGGCCGTCTCACGGCCGGTCCACGGAGGGCCGAATTCATGAAATCGAGTCCTACGAAACGCAATCCCCTCGAACAGGGAAAACTCTACACGGTTGCCGAGGCCAACGCCTCGCTGCCGCTGGTCCGCGCCATCGTCAGCGATCTGGTGGAACTCTCCCGCGAGGTGATCGAACGTCGCCATCGACTGTCGCTGTTGTTGTCGGGGCCCGACCGCGGCCGTCGCGATCCCTACCAGGAAGAACTGGTGCAGATCGAGCAAGAGCTGCAAAAGGACGGCCGTCGGCTGCGGGAATACGTTGACGAGCTTCGCGCCTTGGGCGTTCAGCCCACCAATGGCTCGGAAGGACTGGTCGACTTTCCTGCCCTGATCGACGGCCGCAAGGTGTGTCTGTGCTGGAAATTGGGCGAGCCCGAGGTCCGCTACTGGCATGACCCCCAAGCCGGCTACAGCCAGCGACACCCTTTGGGTTGCAAAGGCGTTGATGCGGTTTAGTGGGCGGACGCCGCGGCTGGCTCTTTCACATTCCCGTGCTTTGCTCTAAAATGGCGGACTTGCCGCCGAGCATTTTCACCTTGGACAGTGGACGGACCACGCCCCCATGACGCCGACTTCGACGGTCGCCTACCTGGCGCTGTTCGCCGGGGTAGCTTTTCTGTTCTCGCTGGTCTCTCTGATGCTGGGGAAACTGCTGCGCGCCCACGCCCCCAGTGCGGTGAAGCTGGAGCCCTATGAGTGCGGCGAACCGGCCGTCGGTTCCGCGTTCCTGCAGTTCGATCTGCGTTTCTACGTGGTGGCGCTGGTGTTCATCATTTTCGAGGTGGAAGTGGCCTTGTTCTTCCCGCCGGCGGCCATCTTCGGCAAGGCGACGCATTTAATGGATCCGCGCGCCTCGGAACAGGATGTCGGCGATCTGTCCAAGCAGTTGGACATGAAGAACCCCGCCCGGTGGGGCGAACAGGACATGTACCCGCCGCGGGAACGGGCGGCGGCCGACGCCCGAATGCTGGCCCTGGCGGCCATGGCCGACCTGGGGCTGTTCTTTGCCGTCATCCTCGTCGGCTTCGCCTATGTGTGGTGGCGCGGCGATCTGGATTGGGTCCGTGCCGTCGGCGAAACCGTGTCGCAACGCGTGGGAGAAACAGCGGCCCCCTTGAAGGTCGCGCAGCTTTGATGGACATCCAAGGCATTCATCAGCGATTGTTGGAGCGCTTCGGGCCGGCCGTCAGCGGCGCGAATCTCGAGGCCCTCGATCCGTGGATCGAGCTGAGCGGGCCGTCGTTGCCGGAGGTGGGCCGTTTCTTGCGCGACGAGCCCGATCTGCGTTTCAACATGCTGCACTGCATCAGCGGCGTCGATTATTGCGAGCCCGACGCCAAGAAGGCGGCCGCGCTGGATTGGGCCCCGCACATGGAGGTGATCTATCACCTGTCCAGCCTGGTGCATCGCCACCGCCTGGTGCTGAAGGTGATCTTGCCGCGCTGGCAGCACGACGTCGAAGGCCGGTTGCCCGAGGTGCCCAGCGTCAGCCAGGTGTGGCGCACGGCCGAGTGGCACGAGCGCGAGGTGTTCGATCTTTCCGGTGTTTATTTCACCGGCCACGACGATCTGCGCCGCATCCTGCTGCCCGAGGATTGGCTCGGCCATCCGCTCCGCAAAGATTACCAGATGCCGGCCGAGTATCATGGCATCCCGGGGAAATAGCACGATGTCGATCGAACGCGTGGATCCCGAACTGGTCGAATTCGACCTCCGCAGCGACGAGATGCTGATCAACATGGGCCCGCAGCATCCCAGCACGCACGGGGTGTTGCGGCTGGTGCTGCGGACCGACGGCGAGGTGGTCCGCGAAGCGACGCCGCACATCGGTTATTTGCATCGCTGCGCGGAGAAGATCGGCGAGAACCTCACGCCGCGGCAATACATCCCTTATACGGATCGCTTCGATTATCTGGCCGGCGTCAACATGAACCTGGGCTATGCGCTGGTCGTCGAGAAGCTGCTCGGCTGCGAGGTGTCGGAGCGGGCCCGGCACTTGCGGGTCATGACCTGCGAGTTGAGCCGCATCTCCAGCCACCTTGTGGCCGCCTGCTGTTACGGGCTGGACCTGGGCAGTTTCACGCCCTTCATGTGGGCGTTCCGCGAGCGGGAAAAAATACTCGACCTCTTCGAGGACCTCTGTGGCGCCCGGCTCACGCACAGTTACATCACC
>CAYYBU010000696.1:0-2565 GCA_964469945.1 uncultured Planctomycetaceae bacterium | reverse complement strand
CCCGACGGTCTGCCGCTGGAATTGACCATCGAGGTGTTCCGCACCTTCAAGGGGGACCTGGAGAAGGGCATTCCGGGCAGTCTTTCGGTGCGCAATCCGAAGACCGGCCGCAAGGTCGAGGTGCGGATCTTCTCGGCGAAGAAGTTCGCCACCGACGTGCAGTTCATTCCCCGCATCTTGGCCGGGCCCAAGGGGGAGAAGATCGACCTTTTCAAGGACCTCGTGGCCGACGGGCAAGTCGAGATCTGGCTGCAATGCCTGCAAAGCCAGCAGTACTTCGGCATGGCGCAGGCCGATCTCTATCTCCGCGCCCGCGATTCGTCCTTCGCGCTGAACTTCGCGGCGGGCTACCTGGGAATCTGGCTGCAAATGGCCCTGGTGATCGGCATGGGGGTGATGTTCAGCACCTTCCTGAGCGGGCCGGTGGCCGCGATCGCCACCCTCGGCGCCATGGCCGCGGGCATCTTCAGCGACTTCCTCGGCGAGGTGGCCTCGGGGAAGATCCTCGGCGGCGGCCCCTTCGAGTCGGGCATCCGCATCGTCACCCAGCAAAACCTGATCTCGGACATGGAACCCGGGCTGCGCACCAACGCGGCCAAGTTCGCCGATCGCATCGTGGAGATGGCACTGTGGGGCATTTCGTCGCTGCTGCCGGAGTTCGCCCGCTTCGACTTCGCCGATCACGTCTCGTATGGTTTCGACGTGGGCAATAATCTGCTCGGGCAGTGCATTTGCCGGGCGCTGGCATTCCTCCTGCCGGTGTTCGTGGCCGGTTACCTGTTCCTCAAGACGCGCGAGGTGGCCAAGTGAATCCGCAGCGTGCTTTCATCCGCAAGGTCGTCTACCTGGTGGCCATCGGCGTCCTGTTGGGGCCGCTGTTCTGGTTGAGCCATCCGGCCACCAGCGACGTGAAGGAGGCCAAGGGGCGTCCCGGCGGCAAGCTGGCGCAGCTTCGCGACCAGTATCACCTCAGCCAGACGCAGCTCGGACAAGTCGATCTCACCAGTGAAACGATCAAGCTTAGCACGCTGGGCATGCGCGGCGTGGCGGCCGACGTGCTCTGGGCGAAGGCCAACAAATACCAGATGAAGAAAGATTGGACGCGTCTGTCCGCCACGGTGGAGCAGATCACCAAGGTGCAGCCCAACTTCATCGGCCCGTGGAAATTTCAGGCCTGGAACCTCTCCTACAACGTGGCGGCCGCCTTCGACGACTACCACGACAAATACTACTGGGTGATCCGCGGCATCGACTTCCTCAAGGAGGGCGTGCAGCACAACGAGCACGAGCCGCGGCTGCTCTGGGAGATCGCCTGGTACATCTCGCAAAAGATCGGCAAGGCGGACGAGAAGAAGCAGTTCCGCCGCCTCTTCAAGGAAGACGACGCCTTTCATGGCGCGCTGCCCCTGGCGCAGCGCGACAACTGGCTGGTGGGGCAGAAGTGGTTCCAGAAGGCCGAGGACCTGGTCGACACGCTGGGGGTTCCCGTCAAGAGCATGAGCTTGCTGGTGTTCTTCTCCAACGCGCCGATGTGCCAGATGAACTACGCGGACGCGTTGGAGAAAGACGGCACCTTCGGCGAGGTGGCCCGGACCGCCTGGAAGGAAGCCGCGCGGCAGTGGAAGGTTTACGGCGATCGCCCGCTGCCGGTGTCCTTGTTGCCGGACGCCACCGTGCATCTCAACGATCAGGAGAAGCACGAGGAGGCCGCGGCCAAGATGCTGGCGCAGTTGGAAGCCTTGCAGCCGGGGTTGCGGGCGCAGATTGCGGCGGAAAAGCTGGCCAAGCTGAAACCCGCGGAGCGCGCGGCCTGGAAGACGCCCGCGGCGAAGCGGACGGCCAAGCAGCAATCGTTGGCGGCGGCCGCCGAAGAAAAGCTCAAGATCGCGCACAAGGAAGTGGCCATGCAGATTCGCGGCCGCAAGCGCGGGCAGGCCCTGGAGTTGGCCAAGAATATCGCCGAGCACGAGGACTGGGCCCACTCGATCCGCGGGGAACGCTCGATCGTCAACTTCGAGAATTGGCGGCTTCATGCGGACGTGGAACAAACCGACAAAGCCCTCGCCGCGCGGAAGCTCGTCTACCAGGGCGACCGGGCTTTTGCCCAGGGTGATCTGGCGGCGGCCAGCACCGCCTACGACAAGGGCCTCAAAGCCTGGCGCGACGTGCTGGACGAGTTCCCGAAATTGAAGGCGGACAACACCACGCCGGACGACCTGATGGACATCATCAAGCGCTACCGTCGCATCCTCAGCCAACTCGACGAGCCCTTCCCCAAGAATTTCATCCTGCAGGACATCATCGACCTGAACCCGTCCAAGGACGTGGCCGGCAAGAAGTAGCGGGCAAGATGGGTGCCACGGCGGGCTTGTCCAGCAGTGGCACCGGTTCCGTTATCAACACGGGACTCGGTGATTCCCAAGACCGAGGCCCCAAGGCCCATGACCTAAGCGTCAGAATAAGTCGAGCAATTTTATGGAAGCAAAGGCGACCGACGGGCAACCACACCCGCCGTACAGACTTCGGCGGTCGCCTTTGCTTCCATAAAGGAATCACGGAAAAACT
>CAYYBU010000695.1:0-2568 GCA_964469945.1 uncultured Planctomycetaceae bacterium | reverse complement strand
GTTGCGTGGCGCGGCGGCCTCGTGGAGTGGGCGGGCCCATTGGGAGTTACCCTTGCCCGGTCCCGGTTTTTATCGTGTACAAGTGGACATGGCCGACGGCTGCCAGACGGCCGGACGCAGCCAGTTGAGCCTGGCGGTCGTCACCCCCTGCCCGCTGCCGGCCGCGAGCGAATTCGGCTGGAGCGTGCCGCACGGAGCGCGGCCGTTGGCCCAGCCTCTGTTGGCGGAACTGCTCGCCCAGGCGGGCGTCCACTGGGTGAAATATCCCCTTTGGGATGCCGGCTGCAGCGGCCACGACGCGTTGGAACAGACCGTCGCCTTCCGCGAAACGCTGGACGCCCAAGGGATCGAGTTGGTCGGCCTGTTGTCCAATCCACCGCCGGCGATTCGCGATCAATGCCAACTCAAAACAGCCGGTGGCGACGAAGCGGCGTCGGACGCCGCGCCGGCGGCAGCCGAGTTGTTCGCGGCAGGCCCCAGTGTCTGGTATCCCTCACTGGAGCCGGTCATGCTCCGTCTGGCCACGCAGGTCCGCTGGTGGCAACTGGGAACCGACCGCGACACCAGCTTCGTCGGCAGCCCCAACCTGGCCGCCAAGATCACCGAGGTGAAGGCTGCCTTGGACCGCATCGGGCAAGACGTCCACGTCGGCATGGGCTGGGACTGGCGCGAGCCGCTGCCGGTCGCGGCCAAGGCGGGGCTCAATAAGAATCCCTGGCGATTTCTGACCCTCTCGGCGCAACCGCCGCTGACGGCCGAGGCGTTGGCCGCACAACTCGATGCCAAGTGCAACGCCGCCGTGGCGCGCTGGGTCGTGCTGGCCGCACTGCCCAAGGGCGACCACGCGCCGGCGGCCCGCGCCGAGGATTTGGTCACGCGCATGATGGTGGCGAAAATGCACGGCGCCGAGGGCATCTTTTGCCCCGATCCGTTCGACCCGCAATGTGGACTGATGGAGCCGGATGGCACGCCGGGGGAATTGTTTCTCCCCTGGCGGACCACGGCGTTGATGCTCGGCGGCGCCAAGTATCTGGGCGTCCTGGATCTGCCCGGTGGCAGCGGCAATGCGCTGTTTTCCCGCGGGCTCGAAGCCCGCGGACCGGAGGCGGTGCTGGTGGTGTGGAATCCGCGTCCGCAAACGGAACTGGTGTCCTTGGGCCCGAACCTCCGGCAGCTCGACCTCTGGGGCCAGGCCAGCGTGCCACCGTCACGGGACCAGGGCCAGGTGATCCGCGTCGATTGCCTGCCGTCGTTCGTAACCGGCGTGAGCGCGCCGCTGGCCCTTTGGCAAGTGGCAGTCGCGCTGGCGAAGCAACAGATTCCCAGCATTCCCGGACGACCGTATGCCAACAACCTCCGCGTCAAGAACACCTTTGCCGATGCCGTCGAGGCGAACGTGAAACTGACGCCGCCCGACGGCTGGCGCGTGGAACCCAAAGAGTTGCGACTGCGGCTGGCCGGCGGCGCCGACAGCCAACAGCCGCTGACGATGACGTTGCCGCCCGGGGTGATTAGCGGCCAGCAGTCGTTGCGGCTGGACTTCGAGATCCGGGCCGACCGCACCTATAGCTTCCACCTCAAACGGCCCATTGACGTGGGCGGGGGCGACGTGGGCCTCCAAGGCGCCGTGCGGTTGAATGAGCGCGGCCAATTGGAAGTGCGGCAGACCATCGTCAACCAGGGCAAGCAGCCGATCAGCTTCCGGTGCGGGTTGTTGGCCCCCGACCGTCGCCGCCAGGCCAATGAAGTCATTGCCGCGCCGGGTGACCCCGATGTCAAGGTGTACTTATTGCCCGATGGCCGGGAACTGCTGGGCAAGACATTGTGGTTGCGCGCCGAGGAAGTGGATGGCGAGCGGGTGCTGAACTGCAAAATGACCGCTGCTCAAAACGCGGTTGAAGACTCCGCGGACGCGGCATGGCCGCCAAGGTGACTATGTCGGGCCCCTGGGGCCGCCGGGCCACGGAATTTGCTTGCCTCGCTATAATGCTATCAGCGCGTCGAGCCCAAGGGCCTGCCGCACGTGCCGGTGGGGGGCTGCCGCTTCTTCAACTGCCAGCGGAGGCCGTCTATGGGAATGCTGAAAGAGTTCAAGGAGTTCGCCGTCAAGGGCAGCGTCGTGGACATGGCCGTCGGCGTGATCATCGGGATCGCCTTCGGCAAGATCGTCACTTCGCTGGTCAACGACATCATCATGCCCCCCGTGGGTTTGCTGCTGGGGAGGGTCCCTTTCTCCAGTATGGCAATCCATCTGAACGACAAGACGACGATCAATTACGGCCTGTTCATCAACAACGTTTTTGACTTCTTGATTGTGGCCTTCGTGCTGTTTCTGGCCATCAAGCAGATCAACTGGCTGAAACGTGAGCAAGTGCCGCCAACGGCGCCGACCACCAAGGAGTGCCCCTATTGTTGCAGCACCATTCCCTTGGCGGCCAGTCGTTGCGCACACTGTACGTCGCAGTTGGAAGCGGCGGCAAAGTAAGAAAGATTCATCCGCCTGAAGCCCGGCGCTAAATAGAGTTTCGTGATTCCAGGAGAAATCTCTGTAGGGAACGCCCTCCGTGG
>CAYYBU010000694.1:0-2576 GCA_964469945.1 uncultured Planctomycetaceae bacterium | reverse complement strand
GGCTGGGCATGGTCATCACGCAAACGCTCTTTCAGACCAAGGGGGCCGGCGACGGTTTCCGCCGTTTCCGCCTGGGCCCCGCGGGGGACTGGCTCGGCGTGCTCCGCGTCGACGACATGGTGGCGATGAAACCGTTTCCCGGCGCGGCCAATTGGACCAGCACGATCGTGCTGGAAAAGGGGCGTCCTACGCAGTACCCGGTGCCGTACGTGAAATGGACGCCCGGGCGCGCCGGCGGCGGTCCTCAGCAGAGCCACTGCTGGGCGCGGCCAATCGACGCCGATCGACCCGGTTCACCGTGGCTGGTTACGTCGGCCGCACTGGCAGAGCCAGTGGCACCCAATGCCTCGGATTACACGGCACACCTGGGGGCCAATAGCGGCGGCGCCAATGCGGTCTATTGGCTGCGGTTGATCGGCCGCAGCGACGCGGGCCTTGTCGTCCGGAACCTGAGCGAGAAGGGCAAACGCGACGTGCCGGCCGTGGAGCAGACCATCGAAGCGACGTTGCTCTATCCGCTGCTCCGCTGGGGCGACGTGCGGCGCTGGTCGGCGCGGCCGGCGGCCCATATCCTGCTGGCTCAGGACGTGCAGACGCGGACCGGCATCGACCCGTCCGTGCTGCGGCGCGATTGCCCGCGCACCTATGCCTATCTGGAGCAATTCGAGGCCATGCTGCGCGGCCGGGCCGCGTATCGGCGCTATCAGAACGACAAACCGTTTTACGCCATGTACAACGTGGGCGTCTATACGGTGGCGCCGATCAAAGTGGTGTGGCGGCGGATGGATCGGCAGATCCGCGCCGCGGTGGTGGAATCGCTGGACGACCCGTGGCTGGGCCGTCGGCCGGTGGTGCCGCAAGAGACGTGCGTGCTCATCGCATGTGGGTCGAGCGCCGAGGCCCATTACGTCTGTGCCGTGCTGAACAGTGCGGGGGTCGGCGCGTTGGTCGCGGGCCACAGCGTCAGCGGCGGCAAGGGTTTTGGCACGCCCAGCGTTCTGGACTATGTCGGCCTGCGGCGTTTCGATGCCAGCCAGCGGCGGCATGTGGAACTGGCCGCATCCAGTCGCCGGGCGCACGAGCTTGCGTTGCGGCCCGAAGCGGTCGAGCAACTGGCGGCGGTCCAGGCCGACATCGACCGCTTGGCGGCGGAGGTGTGAACCGGCACGAATCATGTCCCCCTCTCCCTCCGGGAGAGGGTAGGGGTGAGGGGAGTCGCAACGGGGAGGGCAGGGAGGGAACGCAATACCGAATTATCGACAAGAACCGCCGGATTCGGTAGGCTTCAGTCATGGCAAGCAGACTGTAGAGGACTGAAGACTGTAAAGACTGTAAAGCGGTCGGGAGTCTTTTTCCATGTTGTCTTTTGGCTGGGTGCCACCGCTGGCTTGTCCAGCAGTGCCAAATCACCACCAGACGCCACACGGCTGGGCAAGCCAGCCGTGGCACCCAGTGCGTGCGCCGATCGGGCAACGGAAAAGACTCCCGCCCTCTTCATCTCCCAGGAAAGCCAACTGCATGGAACAGCAGCGGTGGCAGTCAGAACCAGGAGTGAGCGAATCGAGAATTGAAACCGCCAGCCAAAGACGAGGGCGATGGCGAACCAGACGAGCATTAGGAGCATTGCCACACCCGCACTCGCCAGGGCGATCAGGACGGTCCAACCCTTAGTGGCACCCGATTCAGAGGAACGTGTTATTGGGCGCAGGTTACGCGAATAACTGTCTGGCGTCCAGCCCTATCCATCGTCTTCATCGTAATCGTGCTGACGGGCCTTGCGCCATCCTTGATCCCAAGCAAGGCGGGCGTCATCTTCCGTCTCCTCGTCAAAGGGATTGTCGCTAATATCAACGCCATCCCAATAGGCGTCGTAGGCCTGGTCGAAGGCTTCGTTGTTCGTCATGGGCTTCGTCCGCCGTCACATGCAGTAATCGTAAAAATACTCCCGCAAATGGTACTTGTCCGTCAAGTAGTGGGTCTCCAGCCGGGGATGCCGTTCGATGTTGTAATCCATCAGCATGTCCACCAACACCTTAATGGCTTCGGTCCGCTTCAGCCGCGCCGAAGCGATCCTTCCCAACTTTTCCATCGACCGTCTCTCTTTGGGATTCTCGATCTCGTATATCAAGATGTTCAACTCGGCATCGGCCAATTCGTTGAGAAGGGCCTGAATGCGATCCCGCAAACTTGGCAGTTGCTCCGTCGCGTCCTTGTAGGAGGTGGCTTCTTTCTTTGGGCTACGTTTCTTCGCCATGATTCCCTTTTCCTGGTGAAGAGTTCGGGGGACACGTTCCCTCATTCGCGCCTTCGCGTGTTCGTCGCGCGTGTGGTCTCGGTCTTCGGCCGGGTTCTTACGGCCTCAGGCAGTCTGAAGCGGTCGAATTCGTTTTGTTGACGCGATTGCGCCTGGCACGCGCCCAAGTATACCGGCAAGGCCCCGCGCGTCAACGAAGCGGCAACCGAATGGCTCAGTTCTTGAGCTTGTCGGCCAGCCATCGGCCGCGGTAGGATGCCGCGGCGGTAACTCCTCCTGGCGAGACCGCGCGCGACGTTGATATTCGACGCTCGTAAGGCTC
>CAYYBU010000693.1:0-2582 GCA_964469945.1 uncultured Planctomycetaceae bacterium | reverse complement strand
GCGGGTTGTGCGGCAAGATGATCTCCCGCGGCCCGGGCTCCTCGGGAAAATGCTCCAGGTAGAAGTCGAACTCGCGCCCCAGGCTATCCTGCCACGTCGGCGCGGCGCCGCCCGTGAGCACCGGCAACATCGCATGCTTCCCGAAAGGCCTGGCCACAGGGCACTGCGCCGCGCAAGTCTCGGCCGTGGCAGCCGTTTTCATGCGATTCTTGGAAAGGTGGATGCACCGCTCGATCATTTCCGGCGAAGTGGCCAGCCGCTCCCGCAGCTCATCGCACTTCCGATAGCCGCACAGCCCACAATCCAAACCAGGAAGTTCCGCGTTCAGGGTATCGACCACAGTCAGGTTCCTTGTGCAAAGGGAATAAGAGGAAATCAGCCGGCTCGGGCGAGACTGCCCAGCGGGCGCAGCGAGGCCACCGCGCGGGGGAACAGTTCCAGGAACCGCTCCGCCTCTTGCTGCGTGTTGAAACGCCCCAATGTAATCCGCACGGAGCCGCGGGCCCGGGGCGCGTCGAATCCCATGGCTTCCAAAACATGCGAGGGTTGGCCGGCGTGGTGGCTGCTGCACGCGCTGCCCGAGGAGACCGCGAAACCCAGCCCGTCCAACTCCAAGAGGAGTTTGATGGCTTCGCATTCCATCCCGGAAAGTCCGAGGCAGATATGCCCGGGCAGGCGGCAGTAGCGGTCGCCGATCAGATACGCGTTGGGGACCATGGCGATGATCGCGTCGATCAACCGGTCGCGAATCTGCACCAGCCGGGCCGCTTCCGCCGCCATCTCCGCGCGGGCCAACTCGGCCGCCGCCCCCAAGGCGACGATGCCGGCGACGTTTTCCGTGCCGGAGCGGCGCCCCTCTTCCTGTCCACCGCCGTGTACGAGCGGCGTCAAAGAGACACCGCGGCGGACATAGAGGGCCCCTACGCCTTTCGGCCCGTACAGCTTGTGCGCCGAGAGCGAAACCAGATCCAGCGGCACTCGCCGGACATCGAGCGGGATCTTTCCGAAGGCTTGCACCGCATCGCTATGGAACAGCGCGCCGTGCCGCCGGCTGATGCGGGCAAGTTCTTCCACCGATTGCACCACTCCGGTCACGTTGTTGGCGGCCATGATCGAAACCAGGCGGGTCTCGGGGCGGAGCGCACGCTCCAGGTCGGCCGGATCGACCAAGCCTTGCGAATCGACCGGCAGCAGCGTTAGGGCCACGCCCAGCCGCTGCAGATGCCGGCAACAGGCGAGCACGGCCGGGTGCTCGATGGCGCTGCTGATCGCATGGCAATCGCGTAAGCCCGCGGCGAAGAGCACGCCTTGCAGAGCCAGGTTGTCGGCCTCGGTGCCGCTGGAGGTAAAGACGATCTCGCCCGGCTCCGCGCCCAGCAATTCGGCCACCTGCCGCCGCGCCGCCTCGACCGCCGCGAGCGCCTCGCGTCCTTCGCGATGCATGCTGGAAGGATTGCCCCATGGCTGCGGAAGATGGGGCCGCATGCCTTCCCACACGCGGGGATCCAGCGGCGTCGTGGCCGCGTTGTCGAAGTAGATACGGTCCGTCATGACTCATTCCCCCCGGTAAAAGGTCTGGTTTTCCAGGGCCCGGACCACGCCGAAATGCGCCTGCCAGCCGATCTCCTTCTTGCCCACGCAGATCGTGCAGGTGCCGACCGGCGGGTTGCCCCGCAAGTACAACTGCCCATCCGCCTGCGGCCCTTCGAGGACCTCGGCCACCAGCGGATCGATGCCGATGCCGTGCAAGGCGTTGACCTCGCGAACCAGCACGTTCGGCGCGACGTCTTGGATTCGTGCCCGGAAGACCTCCCGCTCGGCCTGGGAAACGCGGTCGATCTTGGTCACCACGGCGATATCGGCCAGCGAGAGAATCGGCCCGACCTTCAGCGGCAAATTCATCCCGCTGGTGGCTTCCAGCACCACCAGGCCCAAGCCACCGTTGACGTAGGGTGAGCAGCGCAGGCAGAGGCCCGCGGTCTCCACCAGGAGAATGTCGCACTCCTCGTTTTCGGCCCACTGCAGCGCGTCGCCCAACACCATCACGTGGCAGTGATCCGGACACAGTTCCCCCGAGTATACCTTCCGCGTGGGAATCCCGAATTCCTTGGCCAGCAGTTCGTCCTCGTCGGCATATTGCACGTCGAGTTTCAAAAACGCCACGCGGTGGCCGGCGGCCAGCAACTTGCGGGTCAGGTGCCGCAGCACCGAGGTTTTGCCGGTCGTGGCCGGACCGGCGCAAATGACGAGTCTCATGCGACCTCCTTCAATTCGCTAAAGCTCAAGTCGTCGGCCCCAAGACGTTTCCCCAGCCGGATCTTCTCTCGCAACACGGACAGTGCGTCGTCGAGCCGATTGACGTGGATGGAAAGGCTGCGCTCTTCCGTGCTCGTGGAGAGCACCCGCGTGATCCCCCCGCCATGCATCACGATGCGAAAATCCGACAGCAGTGCGATACGTGGGTCGTGGGTCACGAAAATGAAGATCTTGCGATGCTGACGGAGAAGCTGTACCGCGCGCGTGCGATGAATCCCCGCGTTTTCCACTTCGTCCAGCAGCACCACGGGCGTGCTGCAAATTAC
>CAYYBU010000692.1:992-2585 GCA_964469945.1 uncultured Planctomycetaceae bacterium | reverse complement strand
TGCCCAGACGCTTGTCGTAGGCCCGGTTTTCGCCGGTCAGGGTGTAGGCCACCTGGGCGTAACCGCCGCCGAAGCAGTAGTTCTGTGGACCGCCGGGAAGCGCGACGGGCGTGCCGCCCAAGCTGGTGGCCACGCCGGTAGCACTGTCGACAAAGGCCCAGCCATATTCGGCCTGGAACGAGAGCGGGCCTTGGACATACAACATTTCCGTGCCCACGATGTACTCGTTGTTCGACACGATGTAGCCGGTGTCGAGGAAGCGGTTGCCGTTGCCGTTGGGGACGTCCGAGGCGCCGCCGGAGCCGCTGGCGGGATCGTCGTCGCGCAATTCAGGCCGGGCGCGCAACTGAATCATGTTGGTGCTGTTGCCGTTGGACTGGCCGTCGCGCCAGCCGAACGAAGCGGCAAGGTGCAAGAGGTGCCGCCCTTCGTCTTCATACAGCGGCAGGCAGGTGAAGCGGCTTTGGAACGCGCCTTGGCCGTCGCCGAAATAGGCGCCGGCCGCAGCGGCCTGGTCGGGCCGTCCGACCATGATCTGGCACGACGCCCGCTCATCGAAGAACGTATTGGCCGCCCAGATACCGGTGAGGAAGTTCTGGTCGAGCTCGATGGCCTGGGAATAAGACGACCGCTCCATGAACGTCATGCAGCGGCTGGACGACGTCATATCGCCTTCCAGACCGATCGGGTCCTTGACGTGGCCGATGCGGCACATGTTGATCAAGGGGATGTCCTTGGCGCCGACCCAGAATTCATCGAGCCCGGCCGTGCCGAACTGATCGTTTTCCAGGGCCAGGATGAGGCGGTATTCGCCGTTTTCCCAGTAAGTGCCTTCCACAAAGGGACGAATGCGGCGGAAATAGGTGCCGTCCTGCATGTTGCTGATGCCGCCCACCGGATTGCCGATGGCAACGCCTTGGTTCGTGCCGGCGCCGGCAAATCCCGTTTTCCCCGCGGTGGTGGTGTTGCCGGCGTAACCGCCCTTGGCAGCGGTGACGTTGCCGTTGCTGGCGCCCCACCACACGTTGTCGTACTGCATCCACGCACCGATGTGCATGGTGAAGTCCTTGTTGGGCGTTTCCAGCCACAAGAAGAATCCGTCGTGCAGGTGGGCCGTGAGGGTCGTGTCGCTGCCAACCACATAACCGCACGCGGGATTCGGCGCGGCGGTGCCATCCGCCGCGGTGGCGGCTGCCGCGGTCATGTCGGCATTGCCGAAGGAGGTCGGAGTGACCGTCGCTCCCTGTTGGATGCCTGCCAATTGGTCGCGAAGCTGGTGAATCTCCTGCTCCTGTTGCTCGAGTTGCGCCCGGACGTCGTTAGACGAAGGTGCGTCGTTGGCTTGCTGGGCCATGGCGCGGCTGCCGCAAAGTGCGAAGCCGGCGCACACCAGCATGCCGATGGTCCACGCGGACACTCCTTGCCGCGTCATAGATCGATGCCCATGAAATCCATTTCTTCTCATACAGAAATCTCCGTAATTCTGGCCGTTATGAGAGCCACTGGGTCCCGTCTTCGGGGCTGTCTTCCTGCACATGTCCCCGTCAGAGCGAAAACAAAGAAGCACCGCGTCTAAACGTACAGGGATCGTCC
>CAYYBU010000692.1:0-982 GCA_964469945.1 uncultured Planctomycetaceae bacterium | reverse complement strand
CGGCACTCTGTTAGGATTCGTCACAATGGAAAAAAACGGACTCCAAGATCGACGCCAGCCGTCATTGTTTGCCCCACTTTCCATGCCTGGAGGCGTCAGCGTTTTTCTAGCCCGGAAGGCCGGCAAAGTCGCCCTATATCCCCGCCTCGACGCTCTTGGTAAAGTCTGCCTGGGCGGCACCGCAATTCCATGCCGTGGAACGGAATTCCATGCCGTCTCTCGTCCTCGCGCGGCCAGCGCCGGGAATTACGTTCTACGCGGGGCAGTCCACGCTTTGGAGCATCCCGGTTTCCGAAACGTCGTAGCCCGGCAGATCCTGGAGGAGCGCGCGATACGCGGGAGATTGCACGGTTTCGACGAGGGCCTGGATGCGCGGATCGCTGGTGCCGCGCGTGGAAAAACAGAGATCGTAGGCTTCTTCGCGGACGAGTAAGAAGTCCAGCCCCGCCTCATCGGTGACCAGGCGGACGCAGACGCCGACGTCCGCCCAACCGGAGCGCACCGCCTCGGCCACTCCGTAATGGCCGCGGGCGACGTGCCGCGGCACGCGGCCGGCAAGCAACTCCTGCTGCAATTCGCAAGCGGCGGAACCCTCTTCGCGGCCCACCCATCGCAGCCGGCCCTGGACCGCCATCTGCACCGAGCGCAGGCGGCACTGCGGGGCCGCGGCCAGGCCTTCCTGCCAGTGCGCCGCACGGAGTAGCGAAAAGGCTTCGCCCAGGTGTTCCCCCGCCGCGGCGCGATTGCGACCGGTCTGGCCGCAGCGTTCCAAGTGCATGCCGGCGACGTGCACCAGGCCCTGGCCCAGCAGGGTCAGGGCTTCCCGGCTGGAGCGTTGCAATGCCAGGATTCGCAATCCGGTCAAGCGGCGGTACTCGTCGGCCAGCAAACCGATCGCCGGGTCGCAACAGGCCACCACCAGCGTCTGGGACGGGGGCACCAAGCTGCGGTCCTCGCAGCGTCCCTCTTGAAAGATGCCGTC
>CAYYBU010000691.1:0-2588 GCA_964469945.1 uncultured Planctomycetaceae bacterium | reverse complement strand
ATCCCTATGCGCCGCCGCCCGGTTCTACGCCGCCGCCGCCGCCAAGCTCTTACCCTGCGCCGCCGAGCCCCTATTCGCCGCCGCCCGGCAGCGTCATGGTGGTGCCCGGACAGTCGTATCCCTACGTCTATCCGACGCCCAGCCCTTATGGGCCGCCGCTGATGTCGGAGCCGCGCGTGGTGGTGGTGCCGGCGCAGCCCGCGCCGCCGTATCATCTGAGCGCCTCGGTCGACGCCCTCTTCCTGGAGCGAAGCTCCGGCGGCAGCGTGCCGTTGGGCTATGCCGCTTACAGTCAGAGTTCACCCGCAATGGCCGGTCTCTACAGCGACGACACGCTGTTTCCCCTCGAAGCCGGGTTGCGTCTGGAGCTCAGCCGCAAGTTCGACAACAACATCACCCTTTCGGCAACCTACTGGGGCCTGCAACAATGGTCCGTCGGCGACGCGATCTACGGCGACGCCTACGATTTCGCATACCCCGTGCTGAATTATTCGCCGTATCTGAAACTGTCGAGTCCCGCGAATCTCAACGGCTTCGACGACTCGCTCAGCTACACCTACCGCAGCCAAATCCAGAACGTGGAATTCAACGCGATGTACCGCCTGAATTCCTTCAATCCCTATTGCGAACTCAACTGGCTCGTGGGCGCCCGCTACGTTTATTTTTCCGACGGCCTCACATTGACCGGCGTCGACGATTATTACCAGGCCACCGAGCAACTCACTTCCAACACGACCAACAATCTCGTCGGTGTGCAGACCGGCCTGCAATTCACGCACGGTTGGGCGCGCTTCCAGTGGGACTTTGGCTTCAAAGTCGGACTGATGGCCAACCTGTACCAGCAGCAAAAAACCGACACGGCCAGCGAGGTCGGGGGCCTTCCGGCAGGCTATAACCCCTACGACGTTTCCAACAAGAGCAGCGACCTATCGGCCCTGTTCGAGGTCACCTTGGGCGCCCGTTACCGCCTCAGCGACAACCTCTGGCTCCGCTTGGGCTATCAGGTCTACGACATCACCGGTCTGGCCCTGGCGCCGAAGCAGCTTGGCGGCTACAACCATACCGGCAACGTCTGCTTGGACGGTTTCTCGATCGGCTTGCAAGCGACGTTCTAATCGAGGTGGCCAACCCTCCCAATCACTGGTAAAGCCAGTGGCACACGATGCCATCCCGTCTCGTCTTGCCAATGCCAGCCGCCCTCACCCCCGGCCCCTCTCCCGTTTACGGGAGAGGGGAGCCGATCGTCCTCAGCCGCCCTCGCCGATCGTGCGGCCGCCGTCCACCGGCAGACACACGCCGGTAACATAGTCGTTCTCCACCAGGAAGACCACCGCCTGCGCGACGTGTTCGGGCCGCCCGGGACGCTTCAAGAGCGTGCCGGCCACGGCGCCGGCCACCTCGGCGTCGGAAAGATCGTCGGGCAGCATCACCGGCCCGGGCAGGATGCAGTTCACGCGAATGGCCCGGTTCCGCGCGGCCAGTTCCACGGCCAACATGCGCGTCATGGTGGGAATGGTCCCCTTGCTGAGGAAATAGGCCGGATAATTGGCATAGGGACGCGCACAGGCCCAATCACCGATGGTGATGATCGAACCGCCCTGCGGCTGCCCGGCCATGATCGCGCCGGCCTGCTGGCAGCAGAGGAACGTGCCCAAGGTATTGATGTCGAACTGCCGGCGAATGGCCGCAGCCGTCACTTCTTCCAACGGTCCGCGCTCCCACACCGCGGCCGCCGCGACCAGGACGTCGAGGCGGCCAAACGCGCCGGTCACCTGCTGAAACATTCGCGCGACCGCCGCTTCGTCGGCGACGTCGGCCTGGAACGCCTCGGCGCGAACCCCCTGGGCACGGAGGCCGATGAGCGATTGCTCCGCCTCCGCGGCCGAGCGATTGTAGTGCAGCGCAATGGCATAGCCGCGGTCGGCCAGCGCCGCGGCAATCGCGCCACCCACCCGGCGCTTGCCGCTGCCGGTCACCAGGGCCACCTTTTCAACGGACGCTTGCTGCATGAAAGTTCTCCTCGCCGCCAGTCCTAGGCAATGTAGCAGGCACACTCCGTGTGCCGTCCGCCGATTACGGCACACGGAGTGTGCCTACTACGATTCTTGCGATACCTATTATTTGCCGATCCTACGGCCCCGGAAGTCGCTTTAGCTCCAAAAAATATTCGGCCAGCGCCGCCTTCCAATCCGGCATGGCGGGTCCGCCAAGCCGATCGTAGGCGGTCGTGTCCAGGACGCTGTAGGCGGGCCGCGGCGCCGGCAGCGGATATTCGGCCGTGGTGATGGCTTCGACCGTGGTCTTATAGCCCGCCAGGCGGACGATCTCGCTGGCCACCGCGTACCAGGTGGTCGCGCCGCGATTGGTCACATGATAAATGCCCCACGGCGCCGGGGCCGCACGATCGACGCCGGCGAGGAACAAGACCGCCCGGGCCACGTGCGGCACGTAGCTGGGCGTGCAGTGCTGATCGGCCACCACCCGCAGCGTGTCGCGCGAGCGGGCCAACCGCAGAATGGTTTTGACGAAGTTGTGCGCCTGCTCGTGCGAGGGCCGGGCGTACAAGCCGCAAGTGCGCACGATCAGGT
>CAYYBU010000690.1:0-2589 GCA_964469945.1 uncultured Planctomycetaceae bacterium | reverse complement strand
AGTACTGCCAGCGGATTGGCACCTCGCTCACCTCGCCGTTGACCAACACCCGATAAACGCGATTCTTCGCCTCGTTGACCGATTGGCCAGCCTCGACGAACTGGCCGAAGTTCTTGCCTAGGGAGTGCTGCACGTCGTTTTGGAACTGCGGCAGGGTGGGAAGCTTGTCTACTGCCACCTTGGGCAGCGGCGAAATGTTGCACTGGGCCACGTCCGTTCCCTGCGCCATCAGCCGCATGATGGCCAAATCGTGGCGGCTGTCCACCAGGAACCAGCCGCGATCGTGCGTCACTTGCCAGCCGCGGTCGGCCGGTTGGTAAAGGAGCTGACACATCTCCGCCGTGGGCTTCGCCGGAATGTCTTTGGTGGCCGTTTCGGCAAGCGGGGCCGATTCCGCTTTCGGGGAGATCCTGATCTGCACCCGCGCGACAACATCCAGGCCGTACTCGACGGGACTGATCTCGCGCTTGTCGCCAATGAGCATGGCGAACCAGTCGATGCGGTTGGTCTTACGATCGAAACGGCATTTCGCCTTCAGATCGATCTCGCTGGCCGCGCCGTTGGCGGTTCCGGACACATGCCCCGCAAGTTCCATCCGCGCCAGCGCGGGCGTTACTTCCTTCAACAGGCACTCGACGTCGCTGTGGCGAACGTCGTCGAGCCCCAGCAACGCCGCCAGGAGCTTTTCCGATAGCTTCCATTTTTCGCCCACCGCCGCGGGCTTGCTGGGCAACACCTGGTCCAGCAGCAGCGTGTTGCCCGAGACATCGATCAGGTCCATCTCTTCGTCGGTAAGCAGGCCGCGCGGTGAGAAAAGCGTGGCTTTGTACCCCTCCAGATCGACGCCGATCAAACGCCGTTCCGGACGCAACGCCGGTTTACTCGACGCCTCCCCCACTTTGATTATTGCCTCAGCCTTGTCGTAAGAACGGGCCGAACGTAAGTGTCCTTCGGGCGTGGCGGCCACGTCGAGGTTTTTTTCATCGTAGCTGAGGTTGGCCGCGCCGCTCATGGCCACACGGTTGCTGCCTTCGTTGTTCTTTTCGAAATGGTCGCCGGCGACCTCCAGGACGATGACGACGCGGTCGATCTGGCCGGGTTGCCGGCCACTCTGGACCACGTAGGTCGGGGGGGGATCAGCGGCCCGCGCTGAAAAAGCCCCAGAACCGACGGCCATCCAGGCCGCCAGCGAAAATGCCGCGACAAAGTTCTTCATGGGTTCCTAAATCGACCCGGAATCCGTGTGAAGTTGACCCGAAAGTGCGGGCAGTTCGGAGTTGTGTGGCAATTGTATCCGGCATACTCCGTGTGCCGCTCGCCCGACGGCACAGGGAGTGTGTCGAATACAGGGCACTAACCCGGATTATTCATGGCCCAATTGAAGCCCGAAGCGCAAGCGAGGTCCAGCCAACAGGTTAACCTCGCTTGCGCTTCGGGCTTCAATTCGACACTCCGCGCTGACGCGCCCGGGGGCCATGAATAATCCGGGCTAAGGCGACTATTGATATCCTAAATGCCCCATTATTCCCATTTAATCCCAAGGGAACAAAAAACTGGTTTCCAGGCGAACTTTGTGTGGGCCTTCGCCCACTCTATTGCGTACAGAGCATGTGCGCGATCGATGGCAGCATTGCCCCCCCCGCCAGTGGTCTGGTAGACACGTAGGTGCTTGAGCGTAGAATCCGCTGTTGGGCCCATTATTTTTGACTGCTCTGCTTGTATAAATTCGATGAAGTGTCTATAGTAAGGGTGCTGGATCTGTCACGGCTGGCAAAGGAAGGCTGGCGGAACGTGGAAAAGTGGCCGGGAGAAGTGAAAGGAACGGCGATTGCTCCTCCGCGGTTGCAGATGAAAGGAACTTCCTATGCATACGGATTACTCGAATCCAGCCATCCGCGAGCTTCGCGATCAGCAGGTGCGATTTGCCCCGCGGGAGAAGAAGCTCGAACAGGTCGCGCAGGCGGAAAAGTTGCTCAGCGAGATCGAGCCCGCCCGCACCTACACCTATGAATATCTCTGCTACCGGATCACCAATTTCCGGCCGGGGGCCTATCCGGACCTGAAACTTTCCGGCCGCGAAGCGGTGCATGACTTGCGCCTGTTCGTCGAGGATCTGTCCGACGCGGCCAATGTGGCGGCCGCCGCCGTCGGCGAGCGCGTGCTGACGGTGGAAGAACTGGCCAAGCGATTCAATGTTTCGACCAAGACGATTTCGCGCTGGCGCCGACTGGGACTAGTCAGCCGGCGGTTCGTGATGGACGGTCGCAAGCGCGTCGGTTTTCTGGAAAGCTCGGTGAACCGTTTTGTGCAGCGGAATTCCGACCGGGTGCGTCGCGGCAGCGAATTCAGCCAATTAAGCGAGGAGGAGCGAACCATGATTATTCAGCGAGCCCAACGGCTGGCCCACGCCGGCGGTTGCCCGGCCGAAGTCACGCGGCGTTTGGCGCGCAGGACCGGTCGCAGCCCGGAAACCATCCGCTACACCCTGAAGCAGTTCGACCAGGACCACCCGGAGGCGGCCATTTTTCCCGACAACCACGGGCCGTTGCGTCTGGAGACCAAGCGGAAGGTCTATCAGCAGTACCACCG
>CAYYBU010000689.1:0-2590 GCA_964469945.1 uncultured Planctomycetaceae bacterium | reverse complement strand
AGGGGACAGTCCCATTTTCGTGGCCTCCTGCCACAAAAATCGGGACAGTCCCCCCGAAATGGCATCCAACGCGGGGACCGTCCCCGTCCCGTACCCTGCTTCGCCGCTCGTTCGTAAGCTTCTTCGTGCCGCGCTCGGTGGCCGAGCGAGTGCTGGGAGCCTTACGGACGAGCGGCCCCTTTTGTGGCGAGCAGCATCTCGGCCAGCAACTCCAGCGGCAGCCCCACCACGTTCGATTCGCTCCCCTCGATCACGTGAACCCAACCCAAGCGGTCCTGATAACCGAAGGCCCCGGCCTTGCCCTCCCATTGACCGCTCGCCAGATAGTCTGCCAGTTGCCGATCGTCCAGCGGATCCATGCGCAGCGTGCTGACGGCCACGCGAAGCAGCGGTTGGCCGCCGGGCACCTGCCACAAACAAAGCCCGGTCAGCACCCGATGCACGCGGCCGCTCAAGCTGCGCAGCATTTGCCGGGCGTGCTGCTCGTCGGCCGGCTTGCCGAGAATCCGGCCCTGGCACTCCGCCACCGTATCGCAGCCGAGGACCAGCCCCTGCTGGATCTGCCGGGCGATGTCGGCCGCCTTCTGGTAGGCCAACCGCGTTACCAATGCGGCGGGGCTTTCTCCGCTGCACAAACCGCATTCGGCCGCATCCGCCGCGGGACGAACCTCGAACTGGTAGCCCGCTTGGGCCAGCAATTCCCGCCGTCGCGGCGAGCGACTGGCCAAGATCAATTTGGGGGCAGAGTGTATCATGGGGTTGGGGCCAGTAAAGCGGCAGTTGTCAGGCTCCGTTGTTTCCAATGAACACTATACTCTCGCAGACCGTCTGATGACCACACCTCCCCTGGAAGTTCTCTATGAAGACAACCATCTCCTGGTTGTCAACAAGCCGGCCGGACTTCCCACCATGGGCACGCCCGAGGGCACCGTGACCCTGCTCACACTCGCCAAGCAGTACGTCAAGCAGCGTTATGAAAAGCCCGGCAATGTCTACCTGGGCGTGGTGAGCCGGCTGGACGCTCCGGTCACGGGCGTGGTGCTGCTGGCGCGGACTTCGAAGGCGGCGGCACGCATGACGGAGCAGTTCCGTAGCCACAGCGCGGAAAAGCTCTATTGGGCGCTGGTCGAAGGCGAACTGGAGCCTGCCGGCGGCGAATATCTCGATTGGCTCGTACATGACGAGCGTCACCGCCACATGCGCATCGCCGCCGCCACGCAGGCGGGGGCCAAGCAGGCCCGGCTGCGCTACCGGCAACTGTTGCCGCGGGGCGACTTGTCGCTGGTGGAGGTGCAACTGGAAACGGGGCGGAAACATCAGATCCGTTTGCAGATGGCTCACCACGGTCATGCGATCGTCGGCGACCGCAAGTATGGCAGCCGGCGCGCGTTCGGCTCGGGCATTGCCCTACACTCCTGGCGTTTGACGATTGTCCATCCCGTGCGGGACGAATCGTTGAGTTTCGAGGCGCCGTTGCCGAAATCGTGGCCGCCCTTTCCGCCGCTTGCCAGTTTTCCCTCTTCCGGGTAATGTAAGGATTGATGTCCGGGCCGGAACACCCGACAACCGCCATTCGCTCAACTTGTTCTTTTGCGGGCGTAAGTAATGTCCAAGCGACCGTCTTTCGAGCAATGCGCCCTGGCCAGCGGCCTGTTGACCCAACAACAGCTCGACGCGGCCCGTAGTGCCCTGCGCGCGGCGGAAGGCGTGGCCACGGCCGAAAATGCGGTGCCGCCGGATCAAGAACTGGCCGACCGCTTGGTTGAATTGGGCGCGCTGAATCCCTGGCAGGCCACGCAGTTGCTCGAGGGGCGAACCAAGTTCAGCCTGGGGCCCTATCGCATCGTCGATTCGATCGGCCAGGGGGGGATGGGGCAAGTCTTCAAGGCGGAACATACCTTGATGGGCCGCATCGTGGCCGTCAAAGTGCTTCCCCGCGACAAGTCCACGCCCGAGGCCGTCGCCAATTTCAGCCGGGAAATTCAGGCCTTGGCGAAGCTCGATCATGCGAAGTTGGTCCGTGCCCTGGATGCCGGCCACGATGGCAACGTCTATTACCTGGTGACCGAGTACGTCCCCGGCACCGACCTGCGCAAGCTGGTCCGCCGCGATGGCCCGCTGGGCATGGAGGCGGCCGCCCGCATCATCGCCCAGGTGGCCCAGGCGCTGCAGCACGCCCACGAACAGGGGATCGTCCATCGCGACGTGAAGCCGGGCAATGTCCTGGTCACGCCGGAAGGCGAGGCGAAGCTTTCCGACCTGGGATTGGCCGGTCCCCTGGGCAAGGACGTGGAAAGCGACCCGCGGCACGGCAAGATCGTGGGGACGGTCGATTACATATCGCCCGACCACATCACCTCGCCGGGCAATCCCACCCCCGCTTGGGACATCTATTCGCTGGGTTGCACGCTCTACTACGCGATCACTGCCAAAGTACCTTTTCCTGGCGGCACCACGGCGGACAAAGCGCGTGCCCATTGCGAACTGCGTCCCCTGGACCCGCGACGGCTGAACTCGCGGCTGAGCGGCGAGTTCGTCGACGTGCTGGCCGACATGATGGCCAAGGACCCTACCCAGCGGATTTCCTCGG
>CAYYBU010000688.1:0-2590 GCA_964469945.1 uncultured Planctomycetaceae bacterium | reverse complement strand
TCGAGAACGCCGGCGGCGTGTCCAGTGTGGCCGAGATGCTCAACGTCATCGACCGGGCCACGGAACGCAGTCTGCTGGAGAACCTGGCCCAGGAGGATCCGGACCTGGTCGAGGAAATTCGCCGCCTGATGTTCGTCTTCGAGGACATCTCGAAGCTGGCCAACCGCGACATCCAGACCCTGCTGAAGAACGTGGAAAGCTCGCAATGGGCCATGGCCCTGAAGGGCGCCAGCCCGGAGTTGAAGGACAAGATCCTCAACAACATGTCGAAGCGGGCCAGCGATCTGCTCCGCGAGGAAATGGAATACCTCGGCCCCGTGCGGCTCTCCAACGTGGAGCAGACGCAGCAGCAGATCGTCGACGTCGTCCGCCGTCTGGAAGACAGCGGCGAAATCACCACGCACAGCGACGAGCAGGAAGAGCAGTTCATCCAGTAACGCATCCGGCAACGTATCCGGCATACTCCGTATGCCGTTGGCCCGGCGGCACACGCCGTGTGCCGGATATTACGCGCCCCGGTCGCGTGTTAGAATGGATGGCATGAGCCCTCGCCCCCACTGCCGCCGCTCGGTAAGGCCTTGGAAATGACGTCACCGTCGCTTCGCCGGAAAATGTCGCTTCGCAGACGCGTGGCTATGACCGTTCTGGCGGACGTCGTTTTGCTGGGACTGATCGCCATCCTCGGCGAAGTCGTCTGCCGCGTTTTTCCGCCCGATCTGCCCTGCAAGGTCATGCAGGAATCGAGGATGAACTTGCATCGGCTCAGCGACAACATGTACCTGGGCTACGAGCTGCGGCCGGGTGTCGCCGGCCATAATGCGGCCGGCTTTCGTGGTCCAGAGGTCAAGCTCCACAAGCCGCCGGGCGTTTGGCGCATCGCCTTTGTCGGCGATTCCGTCACCTACGGGCTGGGGGTTTCCGACGCCGAGGCATTTCCTCGCATCGTTGAGACTCGTCTGCGCGCCGCGGGGGCCAAGCCCGTCGAGGTGCTTAATTTCGCCGCGCCGGCCTACAACAGCTTCCAAGAATACACGCTGCTGGCCACCAAAGTGCTGGACTACGAGCCGGACTTGGTCGTCTGGGTGTTCTCCTCGGGCAATACGGAGACCAGTCCGGTGGTGTTGAACGTGGATGGCCGCATGTGCCTGTTCCGGAATCAATTGGAAGGGTTTTCGCCGCTGAACAACCGCGTCCATTGGACGCTGTTTCGTTACAGCCGCTTTTACCAGTTCCTGTACAAGCGCGCGGTGCTGGCCTTCGCCGCCCGGGGAGGCCGTTTCGACGACGTCTACCGCCAGCCCGACGTGGCGTGGCGAACCGTGCTCCGCGCGGAATCGCTCTGCCGGCAACGGCAGGTTGACTTTCTGCTGGTGCTCAGCCCCTTGCTGCAACCGATCTATCTGCCCATGGGCCAGGGCGACCCCAATTGCCGTTCGGGGTCCGAAATGGCTATGGATGCGCAGGAGGTCGTAACGGTGCGCACCGCGATGGATCGCATCCGGCAACTCGCCGGCCAGGCGCCTTGGCAGGTGGTCGACTTGGGCCCCCTTTATGACCAATACGGGGCGCAGATGAAACTCCACTCCATCGACCACGAGCATCTCGGCCGCTTCGGACACCAGCGCGTGGCCGACCTCCTGGCGGACGAAATCGAGCGGCGTGGAAAGAGGGGATAAGTCGGACAAGGGGACTGGCTCCGTCGCCTCCAACAAGCTGGCCCCGCGGGATAACGTTGCTGGTGACGGTGCCTGTCCCCATTTTCCGCGAACCTTGCGCAGTAGAATTATTGGCCGCCGCACGCATCCAGCAGCAACAATGCCTGCCGCACCGCGGCCACGTCGTGGACGCGGAGCACTTGCACGCCCTGCCGGGCCAGCGCTAAACAGACGCCGATCGTGCCCGCCGTGCGATCCGCCGCGGTGTTGCCCAGCACCTGCCCGATAAAGCGTTTCCGCGAAGGCCCCACCAGCAACGGGCAACCCAGCGAGTGGAACCGCCCCGCCTGGGACAGCAGCGCCAGGTTGTGCGCGGTCGTCTTGCCGAAACCGATGCCCGTGTCCAGCGCGATCCGCGCCGACTCGATGCCGGCGGCCAGCAACACGTCGCGGCGCTGACGGAGGTAATCGAAAACCTCCTGCACGACGTCCTCGTAGACGGGGTCCTGCTGCATGGTCCGCGGCGTGCCGCGGGCGTGCATGGCACAGAGTCCGCAGCCGCTTTCCGCCGCCACGGCCAGCAGCTCCGCCTCGGCGCTGAATGCCGTCACGTCGTTGATCGCCTCGGCGCCGGCGCCGAGCGCCTCGCGGGCCACCAGCGTCCGAGACGTATCGACCGAAAGCGGCACGTCCGTCTGGGCGCACAGCGCGGCGACGACCGGCAGCACGCGGCGGCACTCCTCGTCCGGCGCGACCGGTTCGGAGCCGGGCCGCGTGCTCTGGCCGCCGATGTCCAGCAGGTCGGCCCCTTCCGCGGCCAGACGGAGTCCATGTGCGACCGCCCTGGCCGGGTCGACGTAGCGGCCGCCGTCGGAGAAGCTGTCGGGCGTCACGTTGACGATGCCCATCAGCAGCGGCAGCCGGCCCGCCGCGAG
>CAYYBU010000687.1:0-2591 GCA_964469945.1 uncultured Planctomycetaceae bacterium | reverse complement strand
ACGCCCGGTTTTTCAGGCAAAGCCTTGTCCGAAAACATGGACCTGACCCCTTCGCCTCTCCTGCACGGGGTGCCTGATCTGCTGCAACAACTCGATCTTTCTATTATACTGCGCGAGGCAGCTTGTGTACCTCGGTGGCCTGGTACGTGGGCGCGCGTCCCGGCCTGGCGTCCTGGATACCCAACTTGCCGCGAACTTCGAGGAAGTCGCCGCGCTCGCAGCCGCTCAAAAGCGAACTGTCCGGCAACACCACGTAACCGCCAAACTGGTCTGTCTCTGCATCAGGCCGAATGTAACGGAGCCTCCACTGGCGGTCGATTTGCGAGTATTCCAACGTGCCACGAAGCCAGCCATACTGTGGATCGTGGCCGTAGCTGCCTACCGGCGCGTCTTTGGGACGCGGCTGCAGGGTAAGAAGAACCGCTTGCCGATCGCCCGACGTGGCTGCCGACGCCGGCTCGTCCGCATTCGCTCGCGGCGCACTGGCCGGCCAGGCGCCGCTGCCGGACGAAACGGGAATGGTAATGACGTCCCCCGGCACGCTGCGCACCGTGTTGGCCGAGGCGGCCTCCGCACGACTCTCCACACTGGTCCACCGGCTGCCGGCCGCCGGCCCATTCGACGTGCCGTGATAATCGAAACCGCCGGGAGGAGAGAACAAGTTGCCGCCTGACGGCGGTGCGGAGTTGTTGCCGTTGCCGAAAGAGGTGGAACGACCCGTGCTCGCGCCGCCGCCACTGCTCGGATACGTCGGCACGCTGCCGCCATTGCCGCTGGGATAGGGCGATGCGCTTCCGTTGTTGCCGCCGCCATTGTTCGGATAGGGTGACGGGGTGCCGCCGCTGGGATAGGGCGCCACGCCGCCGCTGCCGCCATTGGAAGAGGGAGAGAAATTATTGCCCGCCGGCGGTGAATAGCTGGGGACTGGAGTTGGATAACTTGGCGCGGGGCCAGCGCCGGCTCCCGCACCGCTGCCTGGCATGGCGCCGCCGGGCGCAAAACCGCCTGCGGGTGGCCCTTGCGGAATGGGTTGCAGTGGCGTGCCTTGGCTCACCACCGGGGGGCCTTGGTAATAGGGATTGCCTGCTGCGGGAAACGAGCCGGTCGGCGGGGGCGGAACCGTCGTGGGGCCACCGCTAAAGGGATCCACCGGCGATTGCCGTGGCGCAGGGCAACCACTGAAGACGGAAACAGCGATCACCGCCAACAGGGTCCGTTTCATGCGGCCCGGCTCCTTTCCACCTGGCAGACGAGAAGAGAAACGAAGATAAGGGGTGACTAGAATAGCGTTTTTTCAGCCGGTGTCCAGAGCAGTTTTATCGCCCCGAGGTGGGGGGCTTTCACGGCAACACTCAACGGCTATCCGCAAGTATTACCGGTGCATGGATGCTATATTATTGCAAGGTGGAGCAGCGAAAAGTGTCTGGCTGCCGCGTCGTCGGCCAAGGCGAGTGGTCCAATTACACCCGGCTTTGCTCGCCTGCTACGTACAGAGCGGGCAAGCCCCCTTGACGGACAAGGAACTAAAACACAAACTAAGTTAGCGCAGCTATTTATGGAGGGTAAGCGAATGGCTAGCGGCCACACTGGAAATGTGGTGCCCCGCAAGGGGTTGTGGGTTCGATTCCCATGCCCTCCGCTTTCTTAAGGCTTTCGCTGTCAACGGTTTCCGTCGATGTATCGGCGGGGGCCGTTTCGGCTTTTTTGGCCTGATTCGGCCGATTGTTGCCAAAAGTGTTGCCAGCCCGGGAAGTAGTGTTGTCGGCTTCCCAGTCCCGCCCCCATACTTCATCCCCCACCGAATCGGCGTCCATTGTGACGTAATACTTCATGGTGGTGGCAATCTCGGCATGACGCATCAGCCGTTGCAAGACGGCGGGCATGACCCGCTTGGCCCACCTGGTCCCGAAGGATCGGCGAAGGTCATGGGCCGTTGCAAACTTCTTCGCGGTGGTGGTGACGAGCTTGCCGTCAACCCTCTTCCGCTTCTGGACTGTGGCCACCACCACCCCCGCCTTGCGGCCGATGTTGCCGACAATGCGAATGACCCGCTTGGGCGTTATCGGGGTGCCCGTCTTCAACCCGTTCAGCCTGAAGACCTTGCCCGTCCGCTCGGCTTCCGGGGTTTCCATCAAGAGGTTGTAGAAGTCTTCCGTCATGGGCAACCGCTCGTCACGCCGGGCCTTCTGCGCCTTGGCGTCGATCCGAAACGCGGGCCGCCGGCCGGTCAAGTCAACAGTGAACGTGGCGTCTTCATCCCATGACAGGGCCAAGGATTCTTCCAAGCGAAGTCCGCCAAGGTACAACCCGCGGAGGTAGCGAATCCATGCGGCGGAATCACCGGGCCGGGCCTTGGGACAGGCAGCAACCATCCGGTCAAACTCTTCCCCAGCAACCGCCCGTGCCCGTGCCCCGCCGGCCTTGGGAATGACCATCTTCGGAACCACGGGCAAGAGATTCTGGTCAACGGCCCATGATAGGGACGCCCGTAGGTGGCGAAGTGTCGAGCCGATCGTCACTTCGCCCATACCCTCTTCTCTCAGCTTGGCCGTGAAACGCGATAGGACGGCCGGAGTGAGCTTGACGAGCCG
>CAYYBU010000686.1:0-2591 GCA_964469945.1 uncultured Planctomycetaceae bacterium | reverse complement strand
CTAACCCGGATTATTCATGGCCCCGGGCGTGTCGGCGCGGAGTGTCGAATTGAAGCCCGAAGCGCAAGCGAGGTTAACCTGTTGGCCGGACCTCGCTTGCGCTTCGGGCTTCAATTGGGCCATGAATAATCCGGGCTAACGCCGATTGGTCTGCGTCACTAGGCGGGCCAACAATTCGGCGGCGGCGCCGCTGTCAATGGCTTCGGCAGCCAGCCGGGCACAGGACTGCGTGGAGGGGTCCTGGCCGGCGATCCAAAGGGCCGCGGCGGCGTTGATCACGACGATGTCGCGCGGCGGGCCGGGGCGCCCTCGAAGAATGTCGCGAATGATGGCGGCACTTTCCTGCGGCCCGGCGACCTGCATCGTCGTCAACGCGGCGACGGGGAGGCCGAAGTCGGCGGGCGTCCACTGGAAATGGCGCAAACGGCCGGCGGCAGCCTCGGCGGCTTGGGTAGGCCCGGCCAGGGTGACTTCGTCCAGGCCGTCGCAGCCGTGGACCACCAGCGTCCGCCGCGAACCCAGCATCGCCAAGGCCTCGGCGAGCAACGGCTGCAACTCGGCCCGGCCGACGCCAAGCAACTGGAACGGCGCCCCAGCCGGATTCGCCAGCGGGCCCAGGATGTTGAAAATCGTGGGGGTGCCCAGTTTTTTCCGCACCGGGGCCACGTGCTTCATGGCGCGATGCAGCAGCGGCGCGAAACAGAAACAGATGCCCAGTTCTTCCAGGCACTGTTCGACCTGGGCCACGTCGGCCTCGACGTTGACGCCCAACTCGACCAGCACGTCGGCCGAGCCGCTGCGGCTGGTGACCGCTCGGTTGCCGTGCTTGGCCACCGCGACGCCCGTGGCGGCCGCGACCAGGGCCGCCGCGGTGCTGATGTTGAAAGTGCCGGAGCAGTCGCCGCCGGTGCCGCAGGTATCGACCAGTACGCTGCGGCCGGTGCGAATGGGAACCATCTGCGCGCGCAAGGCCAGGGCGGCTCCGGCGATTTCCTCCACGCTCTCGCCCTTGCGGTGCAGGGCGGCGAGGAAGCGGCCGATGTGCTCTTCGCTGCAGCGGCCCTCCATGATCAGCCCCATGGTTTCAGCCACCTGCGGCATGGGCAGGTTCTGCCCCGCTTCGACCAACTTCAATGCGGCTTCGATCATGCTTGCTGCGCGTCGACGAACAAATTGCCGGGAATCTAAATAGAGTTGCGCGTTTCCGGGATGTTCACCAGCGAACCCTGTAGGGAGCGCCCTCCGTAGCGTTCCGGGCGTTACCGGTAAGACGGAACGCCACGGAGGGCGTTCCCTACAGCGATTCCTCCGGGGATCGTGCAACTTGATTTAGCAGGCACGCGCCGCGTGCCGTCCGCCCATTATACGGCACGCGGCGCGGGCCGGCCACATCTATTTGATCCCCGGGCTGCGCTGAATCGCCCCGCGAACGCCGAGCATTTCCGGATGCCGGGCGATCTTGTCGCTGAAGACCCGGGCGTCGTCGACGACCGGTTTCAGTTCGCGGGTCAGCTCGTCGATGTTGCGGGCCGCCCGGTTGATGTGCTGGTAAAGTTCCGGGCTGTTGAGCAGTTGCCCCAGCGAGCTGTTCGGATTGTTCAGCGTGGCGCTAAATCGCAACATGTCGTCCATGGCGCGATTTAGCTTCAGCGTCCCCTCGTCCATGCGCGCCACCAACGTCTCGCCGCGGCGGCCCAGCGGTTCGGTGAGACCTTCCAGGTTGTGCAGGTTCCGCTGCACCGTGTCCATGGCCACGCCCATGCGCTCGGCCGTGTCGCGGGCTTTCGTCAACACCTTGGGAAGCTCTTCGGCCGACTCCTTGAAATTCGCGCGCACTTTGGGATCGCCGATGATGTCGTTGGCGTTGGTCATCGTCGTCCGCAAGATCTGCAGCGTTTCGTCGGCCTCGGCGATGATGTGATTGATGCGCTGCTCGTTGGTGCCCAGCAGGTTGTTGATGCGGGTCAGCGTGACGTGCAGGTCGCCGCTGGCCACGCCGACCTGGCCCAGCGTATGCACCAACTCGTCTTTCAAATCGCTGACCGCGCGCAGCGGATCCTGGGTCGTGCCGCTGGGCATTTCCGCGCCGCTGGTGGGCAGCGGCGTTCGCTGCGCTTCCGGGGCCGGGGCACGCACGATCTCCAGCACCGTATCGCCGCCCAGTCCCATCAGCGAGTTGCTGATGCGACACACCTCGTCGCGGTACAACTTGCGGTTGCCGTCGATCTTGAGCGCGACGATCACGCTGCGGTCGTCATCGGCGAAGCGGATGTCGGCGACGCGGCCAATCAGAATGCCGTTCATGCGCACGGGCGTGTCGGCCGTCACGCCGGGCGCCTCGGGAAATCGCACCGTGACCATATAATAACTGCTGTGGGCCAGCCAAGGCACTTCGCCGAACAGCGAGGCGAGAATGGCCGTGACGATCAGCGTGGCCAGCACCATCACCCCCACGCGGAATTGTACCACACGTTCGTCCATGATTGCTTGCCTCTCGTTCACCTGCCGCCATTTTTTTGCCGCTCTAAGAGCCTGAAAAAGAATAAGTTGAGCAAATATGGGAAGGCAAACAAGCGCAGCGCCGTTTGCCT
>CAYYBU010000685.1:0-2592 GCA_964469945.1 uncultured Planctomycetaceae bacterium | reverse complement strand
AC
The DNA here is from genome assembly GCA_964469945.1 of uncultured Planctomycetaceae bacterium. GTDB lineage: Bacteria > Planctomycetota > Planctomycetia > Pirellulales > Thermoguttaceae > CAYYBU01. The sequence continues at coordinate 2,590 of CAYYBU010000685.1, read as the reverse complement.
GCGTTATGCCAAGGATATTCTTCGCGACCGTGGTTTGAGGTGGGTCAACCGTATGTATTTCTACTGGGTCCTGCTGGGAGTGTTGCTGCCCGGTATCGTCCTTGGCTTGATTCGGAGAGACTGGTACGGATTCGTATCCGGTTGCCTTTGGGGAGGATTCCTGCGAATCTCCTTGACGTCGCTGTTTGTCGGAAGCATCAATTCTCTCTGTCATTCGATAGGCTCCCGACCTTTTCCAACACGCGAACAGAGCACCAACAACGCCGTGTTGGCACTGCCGACCTGGGGCGAGGCTTGGCATAACAATCATCATGCGTTTCCAAAGTCGGCACGCTTCGGGCACCAGTGGTGGCAATTGGATGTAGGATACATCGTTATCGCTCTTCTTCGGCTTGTGGGCCTTGCCTGGAATGTCTGGACTCCTTCTCGCAAACAAATAGAGCTTGCGAGATCATCTGTCACTACGCCCACGCAGGCGGGAATCTTCGTGGCAACGTCGAGGGAATCGACCACGGCGACCGAAAGCGTATCCTAAGATATCGTGCCGCAGCCCTCCTCGTCGCCACGGATCAGCGAACCCGCTTATTCGGACATGTTGCGGACTCACAGGACGAGACGCTGACCATCAGCCCCATGGAAGACAGCCGCTTCCATGGGGCTTTTTTCATAGGAGGAAGCGATCTTCGATAATCCTTGAACGGCACGATAACGAGACTGCTCGACGCGTGCCCTGAGACCAAAACGGTGTACTTGGTGGTCCCGGCACCAGTTTGATCGGAGTCCCGCCGCGGGGACGATCAGCGTCGGACCGTACCGCGGGTTGATTTTTTCCCAGGACAAACCAGGCAAGTAGCGAATGCCGTTCCTCTCCCGAAGGAGCCACACTCATGACAATCGGAAAAATATTCTACGTGATCGCGGCCATTGTTCTTTTTCTGGGGGGAATTGGGGCTACGTTCATCCCCAATCCTATCATTTGGGGGCTGTTCTGTATTGCGCTGGGCCTCCTGCTGACCGGGTACGATTTTGGCTTTCGACGCCACGGTTACTCGTAGTCCGCGCCGCTGAACATCAAGCGGTACTGACCGCCGACGATCACCCGCGGATAGCCGGAAGCGGCCGCCGCCCCACCGAAAGGAAGCAGGATTCCCGGCGGGATCGTGCCGGCAGGCGTAGGATCGGCCGTGCATGGGTCATTCGCCGCAAGCGGCCCCGCGCGGATCGCTGGCCACCGTCGGATCGGGCGTCGTCTGCGGCGGCGGCACTTGCCCATAGGCGAGGCCGGCGGGTAGCAGGGCCCCCAACATCGCTCCCAGAAGGAATTTTCCACGGGCCTTGAAGCAGCGTCTCAAGCAATCCATGTTGGCGATCTCCTCTGGATCAGTATCCGGCACACTCCGTGTGCCGCCGGCAACGGCACAGGGAGTGTACCGGATACATGAAAATTTCATAGCGCCCTGTTGACAACTGGGGGCCCGACTGACGATAGTATCGGTAAGACTAAAGGACAACCTCCACTAGTAGAGACCATCCCATGTTGGAACTGAACACTTGCCCCTGCAACGGGGGGACGCTGGACCGCCTCATTCAGCCCGCGATCCTCGTCATACTGGCCGAGGGGCCGCTGCACGGCTACCGCCTGGTGACGCGGATCAGCGAACTGCCCGGATTTACCGGCCAGAAGCCGGATGCCTCGGGCGTGTACCGGTTCTTGAAGGCCATGGAGCGAAAGGGGCTCGTGGCCGCCTCGTGGGACACCTCTGCCAGCGGGCCAGCCAAGAAGTCCTATCAGATTACATCTGCCGGACAACAATGCCTCCACCGCTGGATCAAAACGCTGGAAAACTACCGGCGCGGAATCAGTGGTTTGCTGGGGGCCGCCCGCAAGGCCGACCTCAGCCAGACAAGAAAGGGGTGCTGCGGTGAGTGAGGACCGCGTAGCGCAAAGAATGGGTGCCACTGCTGGCTCGTCCAGCAGTGTTGCGTCTGTTGGTGGTTTGGCACTGCTGGACGAGCCAGCACTGGCACCCCGCCGTTCCCCTTTCAATCCGGCGCTCGATAATATGCGATGGCCTGGATTTTTGCTGATCGCCCTGATGGCCGCGATGGCCTTTTTGCACCTTGCCGGTTGCTCGTCGAAACCGGGTGCCAGTGCTTCGGGCGGATCGACGAGCCGGGATGTCGCAGGCCAGAAACAGGGGCCCGCACTGGCAGAGCCAGGGGCCCCCGCTTCGGCATCGACACGGGACGCAATAAAAGCAGTCGCGGCGACTCGCGGCGAATTGGTTCGGCCGCCGCGGGCTCTGGTTTTCCAGTTGCAGCGTGAACCGTGGCAAGCGCTCACGGCGGCCTGCCTGACGCCCGCCTTCTACAACAGCCAGTATGCCGTGCCGCTGGTGCTGGACGACGGCACCGGGAAACGCGAAGTGGCGATTGCCCACGATACGGCCTTGGTCGCAGGGGTTGGCGGCGGCGACGCCGCCGCGGCGGCCACGGCCAAGTTCGCACGGACCTATTGGAAGAAGGCCCCTTGCGCGTTTGTCGTCGAGAGCTACCAACAGGCGCTGTGGATCGTGCCCAGCGCGGCGAT
>CAYYBU010000684.1:0-2598 GCA_964469945.1 uncultured Planctomycetaceae bacterium | reverse complement strand
CGATTTGATCGTGCGACGTTGGGAGGGCGAACCCGAGGCCGTCGAGGCCTGGATGGTTCTGCTGGAAAATGCCGTGGCCGACGGCCGTCTGGAACGGGCCGGCGACTGTCTGCAACACATCCCCGCGGCTTTCAAGCGGCGGAGCGAGGGCGAACTGCTGCTGGGCCGAGCCGCGTGGTCGGCCTGGTTGGCGGCCTGGCGATTGCCGCAGCCCCAGCGGCCCCCGCAGCCCGAACTGGATAAACTGCTCGCGCGCGCCCGGCAGTTGCTCAGCGACGGCCTTGGGCGGGCTATCGAGTCCCCCGCAGTTGATGGAACGGGTGCCACGGCCGTCGTGGCGTTGGCGCAACTTGAGCTCAGCATGGGCCAGGCGGACAGGGCCCTGGCCTGGTTGAAAGACGCCAGGGTCGGTCTCTTGCGACCGGCCGGCCTTTTGGATGATCGGCCCACGTCGCCGACCGAGGAGACGTTTCGCATTGCCCTACAAGCTTACGTGGCATCGCAGCGATGGGAGCAGGCCGAGGCCGCCCTGCACGACCTGGAGCCCGTCGGCCGCGACGCGGCCGCGATCCGCCAGGCAACCCAGACCATGATCCGTTGCGGCCGCGACCTGCAGCAGCAGGCCCAACGACTCCGCGCGCAAAAGAAAACCGCCGCCCTGGCCGAGCTTCAGGCGTTCTGGGGGCGATTCCTCTGGCAGGTCGCCGATCGGCCGCAGGGCAATACGTTCTTTTCGCTCGACTTCGTGGCGGAAGCCTATTTTGCTCTGGGAGTGGCTTTCGATGGGCCGCGGGACGGCGACAGCGAAGCATCCGCCAAGCCGCCCAAGGAGGCCGGCGAGTATTACCTGGCGGCAGCGGACGCCTATCGCAAACTGTTGCGGCAATGCGAGGCCGCCCCGCGGTTTTCCCCGCACGCGGATGCGGTCGTGGCGATCAAAATCCGCCTTGCCCGCTGCCTTCGCCGCTTGGGGGGGGATCGCGAGGCCCGCGACCTGTTGGTGGGCGTTCTGAAAGACCATCCGGGCATGATCGATGCCCAGGTCGAGGCCGCCTATACCTACCAGGCGTGGGGCGCGGAGCAGCCGGACTATTATCTGTTGGCCATCACGGGAAGCCAGCAGTACCGGGAAATCTGGGGGTGGGGGCAACTGGCCGAGCGGCTGGCCCAGGGCGCCTCATACCGCGAGACTTGCTGCGAGGCCCACTATAATCTGGCCCTCTGCCGCCTCCGATTGGCCGAAAGCACGGCGGCCGGAGCAGAGCGCGAGCAATGGCTCCAGCAGGCCAAAGCCGACATTTTTGCCGCCCGCGGCTTTTGCTCGGGCAGCAAATCATGGTACGATAAATGTGACGCTCTGTGGAAAAGCACGCTAAGGAGACACCCATGAAACGAGGTTGGATCTTGTTGGCGGCCGCCGTCTGGCTGGCAGTCGCCACGGTAAGTTGGGCCTTCGACACGGTCAAGACGACCAAGAAGGGGCCGGGATCGGTGCTCCGCGGTCGCGTGCTGCGCATGACGACGCAAGAGATCGAACTGGAACCCAGCGGCGTCGCCGGCATGACCAAGACGGTGCCGGTCAACGAGATCCAGGCGATCTTCTACGACGAAGAGCCCTCCTCGCTGGCCAGCGCCCGGGGCGATATCACCGAAGGCAAGTACGACGAAGCCGACGAGGCCTTGGGAAAGATCAACGCCGACGACCTCAAGCGCGCCGAGGTGACCGCCGACGTCGAGTTCTACAAGGCCCTCAGCGCCAGCCGCCAGGCCCTGGGAGGCAACGTCACCGTCATGGAGGCCGGCCGGCAAATGACCGCCTTCATCAAGAACAATCCCAGCAATTACCATTACCTGGAGGCCTGTGAGGTGATGGGCAACTTGGCGGTGGCCAATGGTTCCTATGTCGCCGCCGAAGAGAATTATCGCAAGCTCGCCCAAGCGCCGTGGGACGATTACAAGATGCGGGCCGGCATCGGCATGGGCCGAGCCCTGTTGGCCCAGGGCAAGACGGCCGCGGCCCAGAAGGCCTTCGAGGAAGTGATCGGCAATGAGACGCCGGGCGACCAGATCGAATCGCAACGGCAAGTGGCCAGGCTCGGCAAGGCCCGCTGTCTGGCCGCCAGCCAGAAAACCGCCGAGGCCATCCGCATGACGCAAGAGATTATCGACAAGGCCGACAAGGACGATTCCGATCTGCTGGGCGAGGCCTACAACACGCTCGGTACGGCGTTGCGCAAGGCGGGCCGCGTCAAAGACGCCGAGTTGGCCTTCCTGCACGTCGACGTCCTCTACAACACCATGCCCGACGCGCACGCCGAGGCCCTCTCGAATCTGGTCGATCTGTTCGGCCAGTTGAAGAAGCCCGACAAGGCCGGCCGCTGCCAGCAGATACTCAAGCAGCAGTATCCCAACAGCCCGTGGGCGAAGGGGAAGGAGTAGCGGCGGCCGAAAGGTGGCGGCGGAAGTTAGGTCAGGCCGAAAAATAAGATCCCGATTTGCCGTAGCGGAAATAGAAGCCCGAAGCGCAAGCGAGGGGGCCCCGTTCTACGACCTTCGCTTGCGCTTCAGGCTTCTATGGAGGCGGTCTCCTTCAAGTAA
>CAYYBU010000683.1:0-2600 GCA_964469945.1 uncultured Planctomycetaceae bacterium | reverse complement strand
CTGGGTTTTCTCGATCTGCAAGCCGTCTCTCAGGGATTCATCCTCAAGGACGATCGTCTTCGGAACGTTGAACATCTTGTGGATCCTATCCTGACCTTGGGGGTTCAGACTGCCCTTCTGCTTTCGCGTACCGTCGCATCGTCGCGTCGCTTGACCTCCGGCAAAAGCGCCAAGCCCAGGCCGGGGGCGGCCGCCAGATCGAGCTGATTCGCTTCGGCCAAAGCGGCGGCACGCTCATCCAACAGCCGCGCGCAGGCCTGGAGCCACTGTTGTTTTTGCCCACCGCTGGCTCGGGCCAGTTCGCCAGAGGCCACCTTGGCACGCTGGGCAAGATCCAGACAGTAGGCATGCAGGTCATTCATGGCGGAAGTATCCTCGGGATGCCATCGCAAGTCAACGGCGATTTGTCGGCGGCTGCGACCGGGCCAATCGCCACAAGGAATTATAGCAAAAGCGCTTACGAGCTGTAATGCATCCGGCACACTCCCTGTGCCGTTGGCCCGGCAGCGTACGGAGCGTGCCGGACACGTGGAGTGCCACTGGCTATGCCAGTGCTTTTGCGGACTCGGCCGGGAAGCGTTAGGGTGGCATGAACATCATGAGGCTTACCACCGGGCCTGGATCGCCACCGAGAGCGTCCACTAGTTCATGCCACCCGCACTCTTGGCCCATTTCCAACGCGCGGGCGAGGGGAGACCAGTTGCCATCTCGCATGCCATGGAAAAGCGAGGGGGAATCATACCCTCTCCAGCACGGCGGCCGCTTGCTCGCACAGTCGCCGAGCGTCTGCGGCGGTCGGCGCCTCGGCAATGGCGCGGACGATCGGCTCCGTATTGCTGCCGCGGACCAACAACCACCGGCCGGGCCAATCCAGCCGCAGGCCGTCCAGCCGGTCGGCGGCCGCATCGCGGAAGTGATGCTCCAGGGCGTCCAGGGCGGCGGGAATTTTTTCCTTCGCCAGGGAAATCTTCGTCTTCACAATCTCGTATCGGGGCAACTCGGCCGCCAGTTGGCTGATTTTCCGCTGCCGGGCCGCCATGGCATCCAACAGTTGGGCCATGCCGACGAAACTATCTCGGACCAGCCCCACGCGGGGGTCGATCGGCCCGCCGTTCCCCTCGCCACCAAAAACGGCCCCACGTTGCAGCATGCCGTCGACGACATTGGCCTCGCCCACGGCCGAGCGGAACAGCGGCACGCCGTAGCGGGCGGCGATGTCCTCGGACATGCGGCTGCTGGAACAGTTGGTCACAATCGGGCCGCGGCGCTGCCGCAAAACATGCTCGACGCATAGGGCCACGGTATATTCCTCGCCCAGGTAGCGGCCCGACTCGTCGATGACCGCCAGGCGGTCGGCGTCCGGGTCCTGGCAGAATCCCACGTCGGCGCCGGCCTGCGGAACGGCCGTCAACACACCAGCCAAGTTTTCGGCGGTCGGTTCGGGCGTGTGCTGGAACTGGCCGTCGGGGGCCTCACCGAGAATGGTCACCTGGCAGCCCAGGGCTTCCAGCAGCAGGCGCCCCAACGGGCTGCCCGCCCCGTGGTTCGAATCCAACAGGACCTTGAAGCGGCGGCTGCGAATGCAGGTAACGTCGATCGTGGCCAAAACCGCCCGCAGATGCGAGGAGAGCGTGTCGGAGCACGTTTGCTGCGTGCCGAGCCGATCGTGCGGGACCCAATGGGGTGGCTCGTTGCGATAACACGTCAGAACCTGCTGGCCCAGGCCGGCCGGGATCACGCGTCCTTCGGCGGCGAACAGCTTGATACCGTTATAAGGCGAGCCGTTGTGGCTGGCGGTGATCTGAATGCCGCCGGCGGCGCGGCAATGGCGCAGCAGCACGCCGGTGGTGGGCGTGGCCAGGATGCCGCCATCGAGAGTGTCTCGCCCGACGGCCTGGAGGCCCGCCTGAATGGCCGCCGCCAGCACGCGGCCCGAGGGGCGACTATCGCGGCTGACGAGGATGGCGCCGGTCGGGGCGCTGGCAGCGAACGCCGTGCAATATTGCATGGCCACATCTGGCGTCAGCGTCTCGCCGATCACGCCGCGCAATCCGGAAACAGTAATAATCGGCTCGGCCACGATAGGGCTCCTGGTTGCGATGACTAAGTATCCGGCACACTCCGTGTGCCGTTGGCACGGCGGCACACGGAGTGTGCCGGATACATGGTGTGCGTCCGCAGCATGTAGGTCAGGCTGTGCCTGACATTGTCCGCAAAGTCAGGCACGGCCTGACCTACCCGATTCGCGCGTCCAGCAGTATAAAGCGGTTTTCCTGCGGCGGAAAGGCGGGACTTCCCAATTTCATGGTATCCTTTACAATGGCTGCCATCATGGATATCAAGACCGCTCTTGCCCGCTTGCAAACCGCCGCGGCCGAAGGGAAACTCTCGCCCGCGGCCGCCGAGAACATCCGTCTTTGGCTCACCGAGCCGTATTTGGCCGAGTATGCCGCCGCAGTGGCGGGGGCCCTGGCCGCCGAAAAGTGGAAGGAACTGGACGACGCCTTCTGGACGATCATCCCCTTCGGCACCGGCGGACGACGGGGCAAGATGTACCCCATCGGCACCAACGCCATCAACGACCGCACCATCGGCGAAAG
>CAYYBU010000682.1:0-2601 GCA_964469945.1 uncultured Planctomycetaceae bacterium | reverse complement strand
CGGCGCGATGTTGAACTTCTCCACCAGCACGCCCAGCACCGCCGGGGTCACGAACGCCGGCAGGCTGGGGCCCAGGCGGATGTTCTTGATCCCCAGATACAGCAGCGTGAGCAGAATTGCGACCGCCTTCTGCTCGTACCAGCTCAGCACCATCGACAGCGGCAAATCGTTGACGCCGCACTTGAACGCCCCGGCCAGGGCCACGGCGATCTGGATGGCCGAGTAGGCGTCGTTGCACTGGCCGACGTCCAGCAGCCGCGGGATGCCGTCGATCTGGCCGAAGTCGAGCTTGTTGAAGCGATACTTGCCGCAGGCCAGGGTGAGGATGACGCAGTCCTTGGGCACCTGCTGGGCGAAATCGGTGTAGTAGTTGCGTCCCGGCTTGGCGCCGTCGCAACCGCCTACCAGGAAGAAATGTCGGATGGCGCCCTGCTTGACGGCGGCGACGACTTTGTCGGCCACGCTCATGACGGCGTTGTGGCCGAAGCCGACCGTGATGGTCTTCTCCTCGGCGGCGTCCTCCGTAAAGCCCGCGGCCGCCAGCGCGGCCTCGATCACCGGGGTGAAGTCGCGGTCCGGGCCAATATGGGTGACCCCCGGCCAGGCAACCAACCCGCTGGTGAAGATGCGGCCGCTGTAGCTTTCCCGCGGCTTCTGGATGCAATTGGTCGTCATCAGCACGGCGCCGGGGAAGGCGTCGAACTCGACGGCCTGGTCCTGCCAGGCGCCGCCGTAGTTGCCCACCAGGTGCTTGTACTTCTTCAACCCTGGATAAGCGTGGCCGGGCAACATTTCGCCGTGAGTATAGACGTTGATGCCGCGGCCTTCCGTCTGCTTGAGCAGTTCTTCCAGGTCCTTCAGGTCGTGGCCGGAGACGGCGATGGCCTTGCCGCGAATCGGCGTCACACGCACCTGCGTGGGCTCGGGATGGCCGTAGGCGCCGGTGTTGGCCTCGTCCAGCAAGGCCATCACCCGCAGGTTCAGTTCGCCCGCCTTCATCACCCAGCCGAGAACGTCGTCGCTGGTGGAACCGGTACGGGTGAGGAAATCGAGGGCTTCGTGGAAGGTGGCATAGATGCCGGGATCTTCGTGGCCCAGCTTGTAAGCGTGATCCGCATAGGCGGCCGCCCCTTTCAGGCCATAGGCGATCAGTTCCAGCAGACCGGCGACATCCGAGCCCAAGGTGACCTGCCGCCCGGAGACCGAGACCTCGCGGCCTTGCCGGACCAGTCCGTCGATGTCGGTGGCCGGTTGCCAGGCGGCCGCACCGGCCAGCTTTTCGGGCGTTTTGCCGGCCTTGCGGGCGGCCGTCTCGTACAGCGCGCGGGCCCGGTCGCGGACGGCGGCCGCCTCGGCCAGATGCTGCTGCAGCCGCTGGGGGTCGAAATCGACATTGGTGACCGTGGCGAAAAGGGCCTCGATCGTGAACCGATCCACACTGGGGTCCCTGGCGTCCAGTTGGGCAGCCCGATGGGCGTACATGGAAATGCCCTTGGTCGCATGAACGAGGAGGTCCTGTAAGGTGGCGGTAGTGTCATCCTTGCCACAAACACCGAGCGTGGTGCAGCCGGTGCCGCGGTACGTCTGTTCACATTGATAGCAAAACATAAGAAACTCCTCTCGCGTGTGGTTGAGCGGTCATAGTAGTTCTATAATACGGGACGAGTAAAAGCGAGGCCTTGATCTGGATCAAGCCTGGAGAGAAAAGTTGCTGAACATCATCGACATCCTTCACGAATGCAAGCTCTTCTCGGCCCTCCCGCCGCAGGGGTTCCAGCGGCTGGCGGTTCTCGCCCGTCTGTGCAAGTTCAAAAAAGGCCAGATCATCTTCCGCGAGGGGGATGCGTGCCCGGGCGTGTACATCGTCGGCCGGGGGATGGTACGGGTCTTCAAGACGGGCCCCGGCGGCAAGGAACACGTGCTGCACATCGTCGGGCCCGGCAACACGTTCGCCGAAGTGGCGGCCATTGGCGGCTTCAGCGTGCCCGCCAACGCCGAGGCCCTTGCCGCGACCACCTGCGCGCTGCTGCCGGGTGAGCCTTTCCGCCGGGCGTTGGCGGAAGATCACCCGTTGTGTCTGGGCATGATGGCTGGCATGACGTTCTGGGTTCGCCACCTGGTGAACCTGATGGAAGACGTCGTCTTACGCGACGCGGCGGGGCGCATCGCCCGCTTTCTGCTCGACGCGGAAGCCGACGCCCGCGGGCAGATCGAGTTGCCCAGTTTGAAGCGGCACGTGGCCAGCCATTTGAACTTGACCAGCGAGACGTTTTCCCGCACCTTCCGCCGTCTGCTGGACGCCCGGATGATTGCCGAGTTAGAAGGCCACCGCGTGCAACTGCTCGACCGCGCGCGATTGAAGAAGGTGGCCGAAGGGCTGTTTCCCAGGCTTTGATATCAGAACGGCAAATCGACCTTGCTGAGAAAGCGGCAACCGACCACGAAGCCGTCTTGGGGATCGGCACAGCGATCGCAATGTGCCACGCGGCCGATCACGTAGACGATCCGCGAGCCTTTTCCCAAGGCGAACACGGCCTGCTGGAAGTCGGGTCGCGCGGGCAACAGCAGCGAAATGCCCGAGGTGGAAAGGTCGCGGCAGGC
>CAYYBU010000681.1:0-2608 GCA_964469945.1 uncultured Planctomycetaceae bacterium | reverse complement strand
GCAGCGAATGAAGGCTTCGATTTTTTTCACGGGTATTTCTTCGCAATCACTTGCCGCCTTCGGCCGTCTTTTGATAGCGGTCCCGTAGGGCAAGATTGACCTCCAACACGTTCACAAGGGGCACGCCGACCAGGCCGCCAAGTGGCGCATGGCTCTTGCCCCGCACCAACTGCTCGATTTGGTCGTGTAACTCTTTCTCGTTGGTGTTTCCAGTCTTCTTTGCCCATGCGGCGGCCACACGATCCAATTGCCAGATCGCGTTGTCGAGCGTGATGTCGGGATCGAGGCCCGAACCGGAAGCCATCACCATGTCGGCAGGGACACGCTCCAGGTCCACGTCGGGATGCTCCCCGAGCCACATGTCGAAGAAACCGGCCTGGATGTCCGTGCCTTCCTTTACCGGCTCGATCTTTTTTTCCACCTTCCCATCCGACGTTTTGTGCTCAACAGCACTGGGAAAGGTGCCTGGATGAGACTTGGAATAGTCCGTGAAGAACGGCGTCGCTAGGTCTTCGGGCTTCGGCTCCGGCGTGTCTGGATTGTCTTTGACCCACTGGGCGACTTCCGCCGAGTGCGTCTTCTGCCAGTCGGCCACATACGCGGCATTCAGTTTGTCCGCCTTAACCCAGTTCTGGGCGATGGTCGAATGCAGGGCCGCCCACTGGGCCACGATCCCCGGCTTTCCATTAAATAGGTCCTTCTGGAACCAACTTTCGATATCAGGCCCGACCGGCTGGCCTTTGTGGGGACCGCTTCGATATTTCACGATGGGACCAAGCTGGCGAGCCACACGGTCACGCAGCAAGTAATTGCTGGCCGCCCAGTTGGAAGCGCCCGAGGCGGCGGCGTTGTAGGATGCCGCCGAAGGACGCGGTTGGAAATACTCGTCGGCCGTAAAGGGTTGTGCAATGAGCCGGGAGCCAACAGGATGGCCTTGCGCGTCGGTCAGCAGGCTTCCTTGGGCCTTGTCGTGAAACACCGTTTGCCCAAGGCCCAACAGTATGAGCGGATATAGCACCGAGCATAGGAGCACGGTTAGGATTAGCAACCAAAGGTTGGCACGAAGGTGAGCTGTCATGGTTTGACTCCATATTCCATAAAGGGCTAGGCGACCAGATGTACGGCAACGAGGATCAAGTCGATCAGTTTAATTCCGATGAACGGCGCGATGACGCCGCCCAATCCCCAAATCAGTAAATTACGGCGGAGCAGCGCGTCGGCGCCGACCGGGCGATACCTGATCCCTTTCAGTGCGATTGGAATCAGCAGGGGAATAATGATGGCGTTGAAGATCACCGCCGACAGGATCGCCGAGGTGGCGGAATGAAGGCCCATGATGTCCAGCGGTTTCAACCAGGGGAGCGTTGCGGCGAATAGCGCCGGAATGATGGCAAAATACTTGGCTACGTCGTTGGCGATGGAAAACGTCGTGAGCGCGCCGCGGGTCATCAACAGTTGTTTGCCGATTTCCACGACTTCGATCAACTTGGTGGGATCGCTATCGAGGTCCACCATGTTGCCGGCTTCCTTGGCGGCTTGGGTACCCGAGTTCATGGCCACGCCGACGTCGGCTTGGGCCAGGGCCGGGGCGTCGTTGGTGCCGTCGCCCATCATGGCCACGAGCTTGCCCTCGGCCTGCTCCTTACGAATGTAGGCGAGCTTAGCTTCTGGGGTGGCCTCGGCAATAAAGTCATCGACGCCAGCCTGCGCGGCGATTGCCGCAGCCGTTAGGGGATTATCGCCCGTAACCATCACGGTCCGCAGACCCATCCGCCGCAAGCGTGCAAACCGCTCGGCGATTCCCGGCTTGAGAATGTCTTCCAAAACCACCATCCCAGCAATGCGACTTCCCTCGCTTACCAGCAGCGGGGTCGCGCCTTTCGACGCTACTTCAGCAACAGTTGCATCCGCAGAGGCCGGCACGATTCCGTTCTGCTTCTTGATCGAACGGAGAATTGCGTCCGGCGCTCCTTTGCGAATCTGCTGACCATCCGGTAAGTCGATACCGCTCATCCGTGTTTGAGCCGTAAAAGGAATAAATTGCGATCCCGCTGGAACTGGGGCATTGCCGTTGGCGTTCCGCGTCTTTTGTCCAGCGGCAGCGTCAACTGAGTCGCCGAACTTATGGAACAACTCCACGATACTCTTGCCCTCGGGCGTTTCATCGGCGGCAGACGCTTGGGCCGCCAGGCGTCCAACTTCCGCCGCCGTGAAGCCATTGACGGGCACGAACTGTGTTGCCCGGCGGTTGCCCACGGTAATCGTCCCCGTCTTGTCCAAGAGCAACGTGTCCACGTCGCCTGCCACTTCCACTGCCTTTCCACTCTTGGCGATGATGTTGGCCCGCAGTGCCCGATCCATCCCTGCGATGCCGATGGCGGCCAGCAGAGCGCCGATCGTCGTGGGAATCAGGCACACCAGCAGCGCCACCAGCGTGGCACATCGGTGCCGAGGCTCAGGAGACGATGATCCAGCCCGAGAAAATCCTTCATGTACAATTCGACGTTGTAGGCGATCGGCCAGAGCGTGGCGGTCACAATGAGGAAGATCAGCGTGAATGCAGCCAGCACGATGGAAAGGGCGATTTCATTGGGCGTTCGTTGGCGGA
>CAYYBU010000680.1:0-2608 GCA_964469945.1 uncultured Planctomycetaceae bacterium | reverse complement strand
CAAGACCAATTTCGAGTCACCAGCGGCCTACGGCCGCTTTTTCAGAAAGTGCAGTGAAGTTGAGAAGGAAATAGAACTGACCAACGCCCCCCCAATCGAAGTTAAAATTGCCGCTACCAGGGGCGGCCTTGATTTTGTTCAAGGGCAACTCACCGCCGCACTCCAGAAGGCAACCAGAATCCGATCCGGCTTAAAACCCGGCCCGCCGCCTTTTGGCACAATGGCTGGTGAACGTGAAACGCTGGTGGAGATGTGGAGACTTCGCTGCAAACCAACCATTGGCCACCAGAGGCACTTTAGAGCGATTGCCGACGCCCTCAACGCAAGCGGGCTACCGAGCCGATCTCTCAAGTCGTGGACGGCGGATATGGTTCGAGAAATATTAAAACGCGGCCGGCCCCGAGGGCTTAATTTATCGCTTGCCGACGACTGAGAAAAGTGCTACAAAAGTGCTACATTTTTCCTTCGGAGTAGGCTATTTTGCTCTATGCTAATGACTCGCAACGTGCTGTTTTCCCCATATTTCGTGCGGCTGGCGTAGCCTAGTGCAGCCTTGTCACAGACTTAGGATCCAGTGGGGCAACCCGTGCAGGTTCAAGTCCTGTCTCTCGCATCTTTTGAAATAGCGCGACTTCTTCTTTTACAGGCCCTTACACCGCCTGCTCGCCGCTTTCGCCGGTGCGGATGCGGACCACGTCGCCGAGGTCCCAAACGAAGATCTTGCCATCGCCGATCTGCCCGGTCTGCGCGGCGCGAACCAGCGTCTGCACCGTGGCCGCCAGGTCGGCGTCGGCCACCACCACCTCGAGCTTGATCTTGGGGACGAAATCGATGGTGTATTCGGTGCCGCGGTACATCTCGCTGTGGCCCTTCTGTCGGCCGAAACCGCGGACCTCGGTGATCGTCATACCGTGAACGCCCAACTGGTTCAAGGCGTCCTTGACATCTTCGAGTTTGAAATGCCGGATGATCGCTTCAAGTTTTTTCATAAGACTCAGAGGCGGTTGGTGACGGTGAAGTCGGGATAGCCCAGGGCGCCCATTTCCGGTCCATCGAGGCCCTCACGCTCCGTGTCCCGGCTCACGCGCAGCGGCGTCAGCAGGTTGCTGAGCTTGAACGCCGCATAGGCCGCGGCCAGTCCGAACAGCAGCACGACGGCTATGTCGATCAACTGGGCCGCCAGTTGCGAAGCATCGCCAAAGAACAGGCCGCGGACGCCATCGGCCGGGAATCGTTGGAGGATGTCGCTACGAACGACGCCGTTCCAGCCAGCCCCATGTTGGCCGTTGGCGAACAGCCCCAGGGCCAGCAGGCCCCAGATGCCGTTGACGCCGTGGATCGAGATGGCGCCGACCGGATCGTCGATGCCGCGTTTCTCCCAGAACAGCACGCTCAGTACCACCAGCACGCCGGCCACGGCGCCAATCAGAGCAGCAAAGCGGCTGTCGACGAAGGCGCAGGCGGCGCCGATGGCCACCAGGCCGGCCAGCAGGCCGTTGCACATCATCGTGGGGTCGGGCTTCATGCGTTTGGCGTACAGTGTGAGCATGGCCGCCACCGCGCCGGCAACGCTGGCCAGCACCGTATTGACGACCACCACGCCGATCGACACGTCGGGGCCGGAAAAAATGAACCCGGCGTTCAACCCGAACCATCCCAGCGCCAACACGAGTGTGCCGGCCACGACCATGGAGACGTGATGACCGGGCAACGGTTGCGGGCGACCGCGTTGATACTTGCCCAAGCGCGGTCCCATAACGATGGCGCCCGCGCAGGCGACGATGCCACCCAAGGCGTGGACCACGCCCGAGCCGGCGAAATCGACCGCGCCATGCCCCAACTTCCAGTTGATTCCCGCCTGGGCCAGCCAGCCGCCGCCCCACACCCAATTGGCGTAGACGCAATAGGGCAAGACGAACCACAGCCCATAGAGGCAAAAGTTCCGCCAACTCCAGCGTTCGGCCAAGGCGCCGGTGGGGATCGTGGCCGCGATGCTCATGACGACCAACATGAAGAAGAACAGTGCCAGAACGCCGGAATCCTCCACGCCATAGAGGAAAAAGCCTTTCCATCCCAACAGGCCATAGCGGGAAGCGGCGGCCGTTTTTCCGGTGGTGCCCGCTGTGGTGCCGAAGCCGAAGCCGCGATCCAAGGCGGCCGTCCCGTCGCCCAGGGAGGAATGGGAACCGGCAAGGGACGGGCCATGACTCCAGTTTCCCCAGCCCAGGGCGAAGCCATAGCCCCAGAAGGCCAAGCCGGTCAGGGCGTATACCATGAGATTCATGCTCATGGTGTGGGCAGCGTTTTTCGCCCGGCACAGGCCCGTTTCCACCAAGGCGAAGCCCAAGTGCATGAACATGACGAGGAACCCGGCCAGGAATAGCCAGAGGATGGTGATCGCGACGGCGTCAGGCATAGCGCATGTCCTTAGGGCTGACAAAAGGATAACTGGTAGGGGGGCTGCCCGACGAGCGCCTTGGATTCCAGAGGATTGGTCAACTTATTCCTCTTCGGGCCTTAATGCAACCGATGTGCCAACCGGCGCGAGCAGTTCGGCCGCGACCGCACCGATTGAAGCCTGCTGCATTGGGCGACGCGCCGCAAGCGC
>CAYYBU010000679.1:0-2619 GCA_964469945.1 uncultured Planctomycetaceae bacterium | reverse complement strand
GGCCCAAGTCGGTGAGATCGTACTGAAAATCGTTCATCGGCGCCGCGCCGCGATGAGCGACCAGTTGATCGTTCTTCATGGCCCGCAACAGTTCGTCGACGAGGATGAACGGAAGTTTGATCTGGTCGGCGACCTCGCGGCCGGAGGCATCGCCGCGGGCCAGCAGAAACTTCAAGCAGAGCGCTTCCACCTGGCTTTCCGTCAGCCCGGCGAGCAGGAAGGATTTCGGTTCGGTGGGCAAGAACGTGTTGGCCGGCCGCACCATCGGCTTTGCGGCACTGGCCGGCGCGGCGCTACTGCTCACGCGGGCTGTCAAGGTCTTGATTCGCTGGATCATGGCATCCAGCTTCTCGTCCTTCCGCTGGACCACGTCGGCGCGGCTCTCCACGGCCGCCACCGAGGGCCACGGTTCGGTCCCTCCCGTGGAGTTGCTGCAACCGGGCATGTGTCCCAGCAGTTTGTCGTCAGGCGTGAGGGCCATGCGTTGAGTCGGTATGGCGCGCGGGCGGAGTGGGTCGTATCATCATCTTAACTCTAGCTTCTCCCGGCGCGCCGCGGGTAAGGAAGGGACAGGCCGGCGGGGATTTACCGGTGAAAACGATCGTGCCCGATAATCCGGCCGGAGAAAAGGGAAGGAAGCCACCGAGGCGGAAATGTGGCCACAGGCCGAGCGCGGCGCCGGCTTTCGCGGCGCCGGACAAGCCCGTATAATGTTCGCCGGTTGCCTTGCGTTGGCAGGGAAAGAGATTAAAACGGTTTGAGGGCAAGAAAGTGCTGGAACAGCCCGGCGGGATGGATCGCTGCGGAGTGCGAATCGGCGCGGTCCGATACTTGAACGCCTGGCCGCTGACCTTCTGCCTTGCGCGGCACGCGCCGGCGGCCCAGGTCGTGGTCGATCTGCCGAGCCGGCTGGCCGATGGCCTGGTTGAGGGCCGGCTGGACGTGGCCCTGATCCCCTCGATCGAGTATCTGCGCCATCCCGGTTGTACCATCGTGTCGGATGTCTGCATCGCCAGCAACGGCCCGGTGCGGAGCGTGATGCTTTACAGCCGCGTGCCCGTGCAGGAGATCGGCAGCCTGGCCTTGGACGAAGGTTCGCGGACCAGTGCGGCGTTGGTACAGATTTGGCTGCGGGAGCGGCACGGTTTGGCCCCCCGCTTGCAAACGCTTGCCATCGGCGCTGCGCCGGCCGACTCTGCGGCCGATGCAGTGCTGCTGATCGGCGATCGGGGGATGCGGTCGCCCTGTGGGCGGTTTCCCTTCGTTTGGGATTTGGGCCAGCAATGGACACTGTGGACGGGGTTGCCCTTTGTATTTGCCTTGTGGGTGGCGCGGCCCGGGGTGCAGTGGGACGGCCTGGAGGTGGCATTGGGGGCAGCCCGCGACGAGGGCCTCACCCGGTTGCCGGAGATCGCCCGCCAGGCGGCCCCGGTGGTGGGCATCCCGGAGGCGGAATGTTTATCGTATTTGCGCGACCACTTGGAGTTCCGCTTGGCTGCCCGGCAACGGCAGGGGCTCGATCGGTTTTTCGAGTTGGCCGCCCGGCATGGGTTGGACGGTCGTGGATGAGGGTGTTCATTTTCGAGGAGGGAAAAGATCGTGCTGAAACGTTGGACACGCATGATGGTTGCGGGGCTGTTTTTCTTGTCCGCGGCGCCAGCTTGGGCCGACGCAACGGCCTGCCATTGGAAGGCCGAGAAGGATTCCTTGTGCCTGATGGCGGGTGAAAAGGTTGTCTACTGCTGGCACTTCGCCGCCGAGGGCGGTTATCCGTACCTCCATCCCTTGAGCCTGCCCGGCGGGCCCGTCATGTCGGCGTTGGCCCCGCCCGACCATCCCTGGCACCGCGGCCTGTGGTTCTCGTGGAAGTTCCTCAACGACGTGAATTACTGGGAGTTCGCCCCCAACCATTCCCAAGAACCCGACGGCAAGACGATGGTCGTGGCTCCGGTCACTATCCATACCACTGCGACGACGGCGACGATCGGGCTGCGATTGAAATACTCCAAGGGGCAGACCGTGTTGACCGAGCAACGGGAATTGGTCGCCTCGGTGCCGCGGGCCGATGGCAGCTACATGATCGACTGGCGTTCGACTTTCACGGCCGGCGACCGCGACGTGGTCTTCGAGCGAACGCCGCCGGAAAAGGCTTCCTGGGGCGGCTATGGCGGGTTGGGCTTCCGGGCGGCCAAAACCATGGGGCAGTTTCGGGCCATCGACAGCGAAGGCCACACGGGCCGTACGCAGGCCCACGGCAAGCAGGCCCGATGGATGGATTTCAGCGGCGTCTTCGCCGTGCCGGGCGAGAAGCCCCTGCCCGCCGGTCTGCCCATTTTCGACCACCCCTCCAATCCGCGCCACCCCACGCGTTGGTATCTTTCCGACACCGCGGACTTGCCCTATTTCGGGCCCGCCTTGCTGTTCGCCCAGCCGATGACCTTGAAGGCCGGCGCGTCGTTCACGCTGAAGTACCGCATCCTGGTGCATCCGGGACTGGGCGAGCCGCCAGCCCTGGAGAAAGAATACCAGGCGTTCGCGCGGTCGCGATGAACTTGATGCTCTTCGCGTAACCGTTCACAGGGCGGGGAAGAAGGGGACAGGTCCATGTTTTCGGACTAC
>CAYYBU010000678.1:0-2630 GCA_964469945.1 uncultured Planctomycetaceae bacterium | reverse complement strand
AGTTGGCCGCCCATTATCGCTTGCGCGAGAAACGCCACGTGGGGCTGATCACCGTCGACACCTATCGCATCGCGGCCGTGGAGCAGTTGCGCACTTACGCCGACATCATCGATCTGCCCATGCAAGTGGTTTCCACGCCGCGGGAAATGCGCGAGGCCGTTCGCCGCATGGACGATCTGGACCTGATCCTGCTCGATACGGCCGGCCGCAGTCCCAAGGATGAAGTGAGAATTCAGGAACTCCGCGCCTTCCTCAGCGAAGCCGATGCCGATGAGGTCCATCTGGTCCTCAGCGCCATGACCGGGGCGCGGACCCTGCAACAGACGGCCGAACGCTTTGCCGCCGTGGGCACCACGGCCCTGATCCTGACCAAGCTCGATGAGGCCTCCGGCCTGGGAAACACTTTCTCGTTACTCCGCTTTAGCAAGCTGCCGTTAAGTTATTTGACCAACGGGCAGAACGTGCCCGACGACATCGAGACGGCCAACCCCCAACGGCTGGCGCGACTGATCCTGGGAATGGAACCGGACATGGCAAACTAACGACCAAGGGAAAACGCTTGCAACACGCCGTAGGTCAGGCTGTGCCTGACAACTCCGGCATTGTCAGGCACAGCCTGACCTACGAAGAACCAACGGATCGCCACAACGCTCATGCACGATCAAGCCAACGATTTACGAAACCTGGTTCGGCACTGCGTGCCGCCGCCAGCGCTGCCGGGCGCTCGTCGACCGGGCCTGATCGCCGTGGCCGGCGGCAAAGGCGGCGTGGGTACGACCACCCTGGCTGTCCACCTGGCCATGGCGCTGGACCGGCGGCAGTTGCGGACCGTTTTGATCGACGCGGCCGCTGGCGGCGACGCGGCCACCTTGTGCGGCGTCGAGCCGCGCGACACCGTGGCCGATGTCCTGGCCGGACGGCGCACCGTGACCGAGGCCATCCAATCCGGACCCGGTACGCTCGGGATCCTCCCTGGCCTGTGGGGAGCGGCCGCCACCACCGAAATGACGCCCCTGGCCATCGACCGTTTGTTTGCGCAAGTGGCGGCCCTGGGCGACTCGACCGACATGGTGGTCTACGACGCGGGCAACAGCCCCAGCCGTCTGGCCGACCGCTGTTGGCAAGTTGCCGATCTGCTGCTGCTAACCATGACCGCCGAGACGCCTGCCGTGATGGAGAGCTATGTCGCGATCAAGCGGCTGGCGGCCCGTGCGCGGACGGCGCCGATCCACGTGGTGGTGAACATGACCACGAACGAACAAGCAGCCGACGAGGCGTATGGCCGCCTGGCGGGAGCCTGCCGCCGCTTCCTGGCGGTCGAGTTGACGCCGGCCGCGCCGTTTCCCTGGCAGCGCCGCGCGACGCAGCGTGCAGCCAGCCGTCCCATGGACCGGTTGCTCGACACCTTGCTGTCGGCCGTGGACCACGGCAAGCAGAGTCGCCTCGAAGCCAAGGAACTACAGGACGTTGCATGAAGCAGTAGGGTGGGACGAGCGGAGCGAAGGCCCACCATGAAGTGTTGCTGATTCCGGTGGGCCTTCGCTTCGCTTGTCCCACCCTACAAGCTACGAAAAGAACTACGAAAACGAAGAAAGGATTCAACCTGGCGTCCGTCCCAGCCGATATGAATGGAGAACTATCGGCAGTCGATGGGCTGTTAAACTAGACCGATTGCGTGAAGTTTAATGGCGATCGAGGGACACACTTGTGGCACGAATTTACGCGGGCGTCCTCGGCCCTTTGGCATTTCTGATCGTGCTAGCGCGCGGCATCCTCGGCGGTGGCGGAACCGAAACGGTTCTCTACCGCGCCTGGTGCAGCCTGCTGGTGTTCGCCATCGTTGGCGGCGCGATCGGTTGGTTTGCCCAACGGACGGTCGAGGACTCGGTACACGGTCGCATTGCGGCCGAACTGGCCGCGCGGAATTCGACTCAAGCGTCCCAGCCTGCGGCTTCCGGTCGCGGCGGCGCGTAAAGCGCGGCCAAGGCCGGCAGCTCGGGGGGATGCCGGGAAGGAAATACGGAGAGGGATCTCCGCTAACCGGTGCTGCTTGAGCACCATCATGGAGGAACGCATGGCAACCGCTGTCGCCCCGGAAGAAATCGAACAACTCTGGATCGAATTCAAACGCGATCTGTCCAATCAAGAGCTTCGCAACCGGCTGGTGGAAATCTATTTGCCGCTGGTGAAGTACAACGGCGAACGCATTTGGGCCCGGCTGCCGGAAGGCGTCGAGTTGGACGACCTGATTTCCGCCGGCGTCTTCGGACTGATGGATGCCATCGACGCTTTCGATCTCTCCCGCGGCGTGAAGTTCGAGACCTATTGCGTGCCGCGCATCCGCGGCGCCATGCTCGACGAGCTCCGCACCATGGACTGGGTACCGCGGCTGGTCCGCTCCAAGGCCAGCAAACTCAACGAGGCGATGAAGAACCTCGAAGCCCGCCTGGGACGGACTCCCAACGAGAACGAGTTGGCCGAGGAGTTGCAAATCTCCATCGCCGAACTGGAGAAGATGGTCCTCGACGCCAACGCGGTCAATCTGATCAGTCTCAACAAGAAATGGTACGAGACCGACAGCTACAAGGACGTCCGCGAGATCGACATCCTCGAAGACAAGAAGGGCGAAG
>CAYYBU010000677.1:0-2635 GCA_964469945.1 uncultured Planctomycetaceae bacterium | reverse complement strand
GACCACCACCTCTTCACGGGAGCGGCCGCCCAACGGATCGTAGCCCACGGCATAGAGGACCGTCTCCGCCGCCGGCAATTGCCCCAGCGTGGCCGGCTGCGTGATGTCGGCAATGCGGACGGCGGAAGGAGGAAGGAGGAAGGAGGAAGGAGGAGAAGCTGTGGACGGCGGGGCGTGTCGCACTAGCGCCGTCACCTGCTGGCCGGCCGCCAGCCAACGCCGAGCCACGTGACTGCCCAGATATCCGCAACCGACGATCAGTTTCATAGGTAACCGTTCACAGGGCGGCGGGGACTGGTCCATTTTTCGGCCATTCGGCGTGATTTGTAGGCAGGACATGGTCCGAAAACATGGACCTGTCCCCTTCTTCCTCGCCCGTTTCATAGTGCCCCGGGTGGTTGCTGACCCTTGGTCTGCGACTCGAGGTAGCCGGTGAGCATGATCTGAGCGGCCAGCATGTCCAGACGTTTCTTGCGGCGCTTGCTGGTCAGTTCGGCCTGGAGGAGGAATTGTTCCGCTTCGCGGCTGGTAAAACGCTCGTCGAAGAATTCCACCGCCACGCCGGTCACTTCGGCGAGCCACTGGCCGAAGCGGCGGGCTTCCAGCGATTTGGCGCTTTCCCGGCCGTCGAGGTGGACCGGCAGCCCGACCACCCACAAAACGATGTCTTCCTCGGCGATTAACTGTTGGAAACGCTGGGCGTCCAGTGCGGGAGTGCGCCGCGTGTAGTTTTCCAGCGGACTGGCGAGGCTGCGGCCCGGGTCGGAGATGGCGATGCCGATCCGCACGGTGCCGTAATCGACGCCGCCAATGCGGCCGGGCTCACACTTCCTCGTGGACATAACGCAAACCCACGCGCAATGGCGGCGGCGGTTGGTTCAGCCCCAGCCAGTAACCGAGGGCTTCCCGCACGGCCTCGGCGAATTCGTTGAAGTCCAACGGCTTGCGGATATAACTTTGCGCGCCCCAGCGGTACGCCTCGGCAATGTCCTCGTCGAGGTCCGAGGAGGTCAGCACCACGATGGGTGGGAATCGCACGCGGTCTTCGCTCCGCACCCGCCGCAAGACCTGGAGCACCTGAAGACCGTCCATCTTGGGCATCTTCAGGTCCAGCAGGATCAGATCGGGCATGGGCTGACCAACTTTCGCTTCCTTGAATTGGCCGAGACCGAAAAGGTAATCGATCACTTCCGTGCCGTCGTGGACCACCTCCAAGCGACACGCCACGCCGCTGCGCAGGACAGCCTGGCGAAACATCACTTCGTGGCCCGCATCATCCTCAGCCAACAGGATTGTCTTCTCGCTCATATTATCCATGATAACCGCTGGCAACAAAACGGGAAGCCGGTGGAGCTGATTTTTGCACCGCTGCGACGCAACCCACTAAATGGAATTTACTACCAAGCCAGAACGAGGGGGTTGCGTGCCGATGCCAAATACTCTACTCTAAGGGGGTCCTGTGGCGTACTATCCCATAACGTCCGGCAAAGCTTTTTTCCCCATCATCGCGGCAGATCAACGAGCTTCTCTGTTCTCCGCGGAAAGTGAGGGCGCCATGGCTACCGAGGAATCGTGGCTCATCGACGAACGCTTTCAGGCCTTGTCGGCGGCCACCTTCGAAGGCATCGTCATCAGCGAGGAGGGGCGGATCCTCGATGCTAACGAACAGTTCGCCCGCATGTTAGGCTATCTGCCCGACGAAGTCATTGGCATGGATCTGGGCCAGGTCGTGGCGTCCGAGGATCACGGGTCGGTGCTGCGGGCCATTGTCGTCGGCGCGGAAGCGATTCTGGAGGCGGACGTCGTGAAAAAGGATGGCACGCGGATCCGCGTGGAATCCCGCGGCAAGCAGATCGTGTACCGCGGACGCGAAGTCCGCATCGCCGCCATTCGCGACGTGAGCGATCGCAAGCGGGCGGAAGAGTCGGCCGAGAAGACGCGGGCGGAGTTGGAAGAGGCCGTTGGGGAACGGACCGTGCTGCTCCAGGGAATGATCAAGACACTTCGCGCCGAGATCGTCGAGCGGCATCGGGCGGAGGAGCAACTGCGTTCTGCCCATGCGGCCTTGGAGCAGTACGCCACCCAGTTGCGCAACATGGCCGCGGAACTGGCCCACGCCGAGCAGCGCGAGCGCCGTCGCCTGGCGCAGATCCTCCACGACCACCTGCAGCAGTTGCTCGTGGCGGCGCGCATGAAGGCCGGCCGCCTCCGCAGCCGCGTGCCGGATGGGCCCGAGCGGCAGACGCTCGACGAGGTCGACGCCATCCTCAACGACTGCATTACCGAGTCTCGTTCGCTGACCGTGGAACTGAGCCCGCCGGTGCTCTATGAAGCCGGCCTGACGGCCGCGCTGCGATGGTTGGCCGAGTGGATGGGGAAGACTCACGGCCTGGGGGTGGACGTGCAGTCCGACGGCCAGGCCGAGCCGAATGAGGAAAGCGTCCGCGTGGTCCTCTTTCAAACGGTCCGCGAATTGTTGTTCAACGTCACCAAACATGCCGAGACGCCGCAGGCGTGGATCACGGTGAGCAAGTTCTCGAAGCAGCAGCTTCGCATCGAGGTTCGCGACGCCGGCGTGGGGTTCGATCGTGCGGCGGAGAAGGCGGGGACCAAGTCCGATGGCTTCGGCCTGTTC
>CAYYBU010000676.1:0-2639 GCA_964469945.1 uncultured Planctomycetaceae bacterium | reverse complement strand
ACTGCAAAGTCCGACGCCAAGGGGTCAGGTCCATGTTTTCGGACAAGGCTTTGCCCGAAAAACCAGGCGTTCGAGCCGAAAAATGGACCGGACCTCGACTTTGCAGTTCTCCTGCCACCACGGAGACAATGGACGTCTTGGAGGTTCCCGGGGCCTCCCTTGCCGCCGCGGGCGCCTTTGCCCTGTCGCCCGTGAGATGAGAGCCACCAGGACGCCATCCAAGAAAGCGTATGTGTCCACCACCGCCGCCAAAGTGGATTCCCATGAAAGGGGAGCCGAGTTCCTGTGCGTAAGGCATGGCATCGCATGTACTTAAAGTCATGTATCCCGCGGTGCGGGATGGGTCGGCGCAACAGATTCTTGTTTTACTGCAATTAAATATGTCACAATACAACGCACCTCCACAGGCAGGACAAGAGCCATGGCGTCTGTCCGGAAACATTCGTGGTTCTTCTCGGTTTCCAGCCGAACCGCATTGGCAAGGAATCCTCACCGCCGGGGCAGGCTGTTGTCTTTGGAGGCGCTGGAAGACCGTGTCCCCCTGAGTGCGACGGCGGCTTACACGCCCGATCAACTCCGCGAGGCGTACGGCATCGAACACATCCAGTTCGGCGCGCCGGGAAGCTATATCGCCGGTAACGGTTCCGGGCAGACCATTGCCATCGTCGACTCCGGCGACGACCCCAATATGGTCTCGGATCTGCAATATTTCGACCAGAAACTGTTCCCCGGCAGCAGGGTCGACCTCGATACCTTCGGCAGCTATAGCGGCCCCAAAGCCGGCTCAACGCGGCCCTGGTTCAACACGATCACCGCGCCGGGAAGCAACCCGCAAGGCTTCTCGGCGTCGGCGGAACAGAGTGACGCGAAGGAAACGTCGCTGGACGTCGAATGGGCACACGTCATTGCCCCGATGGCCAACATCCTGCTGGTCGAGACGGGTACGGGACTGGCCGCCATTGCCGCGGCCGCCCAATTTGCCGCTTCCCAGAGCGGCGTGTCGGTGGTCTCCATGAGCTACGGATTCCAGGAGCCATCCACCACGGCCGACGACGCCGACTTCACCGCCCCCGGCGTCACCTTCCTGGCTTCGGCAGGCGACAACGGCTCGCCGCTGTTGGGGCACCTCATTCAATCACCGATCGAATATCCCGCAAGCTCGCCCAATGTCGTGGGCGTGGGCGGCACCACGCTCAGGCTCAACAGCGACGGCTCCTACAAAAGCGAAACCGGCTGGAGCTTCGCGCCGGTGACGAGCTTGGAAAACGGCCATTCGCACTATTCCCAGTCGGGGACGTGGGTCTCCAGCGCGGGTGGCTTCAGCGGCACCTACAGCACGGCCGCGGCCGGAAGCGGCAGCACCGCCACCTGGACGACGACCATCGCCGCTGCCGACAAGGACGGCCGCGGATTCACCGAAGTGTCTGCGACCTGGGTCGCCGCTCCCGGCAACGCGACCAATGCGCAATACACGATCTACGACAACGGCACGAAGCTCGCCACCGATTCGGTCGATCAAACGACACCTCCGATCGGCACGGCCGGGCGCGGCACGTTCTTCCAGGAACTGGGCGATTTCAAAATCGCGACGGGCGACACGCTCACCGTGGTGCTCAGCGCAAGTTCCGCCAATGGCACGGTGGTCGCCGATGCCGTCGGCGTGGCTCAAGGCGGCGCGACCGGCGGCGGCATTAGCGCGCTGGAGAACAAGCCGGCCTATCAGAGCGGCGTGAGCCCCGGCGGCGGCCAGCGCGCCATGCCGGACGTCGCCTTCGAAGCCGATCCCAAAACCGGCGTTCTCAGGTACGACACGTACAACCCAACCGATGTCGCCGATTTCACATCCACCGTGGACACGGGCGGTACCAGTCTTGCCGCGCCTTGTTGGGCCGCCTTGATCGCCATTGCCGACCAGGGCCTGGCCAACGCCGGCCTGCCGACGCTCGGCAGCACCACGACCCTGAGCCGCCTCTACAATCTGCCCTCGTTCGACTTCCACGACATCACCAGCGGCTACAACGGCTACCTGGCCGGCGCCGGCTACGACCTCATGACGGGACTGGGAACCCCGATCGCCAACCAACTCGTCATCGCCCTCGCCAACGTCAGCGGCCCGCTCGCTTACGAGGTTCCCGAGGGCCAGGCCGCCACCCATATCAGCGTGCAGCATGTCGGCGCCAATATCGAGGTGTTCGACAACGGCGCGGTCGTCGCCTCGCGGCCTGTGGCGAAGACCACGGTGGTCGACATCTACTTTACGCCGCGGACAACCGCGCCGATCACGATCAGCAACGGCCTCGGCGGCCCTCCTGCCGAAGTCTATCCCGACTTCGATAGCAACGTGGCAGGAAATGGATCGGCGAAGTGCTTTATGGGAGCGTTGGTGGCGATTCGCCTTTGATGTCTTAAGTGGGCGGTAAGGGACTCGAAACACCCCCGGGAAACACGGGGAATTCTAATGATTCCACTGGAGCGCTGCAAGTGGCGCTGCAAATGATCGGGCAACTGTCCCCCGAGCAGCGGGCGGCCCTTCTGGCGGCCGTGGGGATAGAGTCGTAATAGCATGAGACAGCCCGGCGGCCGTCCGGGCGGGCATCGTGGCAATGGTCCGGGCGGCCGGCGGGGTGGGATGATAAGCC
>CAYYBU010000675.1:0-2646 GCA_964469945.1 uncultured Planctomycetaceae bacterium | reverse complement strand
AAGCCGCGCCCACGGCCACTTCCTGGTAGCGATCGAGCAATGATTTCGCCGGGGTGGCTACCTTGAGAATGGGGGCGAACTGGCCGAATTCCTCGTCAATGCGTGCTAGCACTGCCGCCATCGCGGGCCTTCCGGCCGGCGTCACCTTCTCGTAGGTGGCCTCCAACTCGGCACACTCGTGCCAGCCGGAATCGCTCGTCGAGGGCAGCAGGGCCGAGAGAGCCACGGCAAGTTTGGCCGGCTCCTTCTCCGCTTCGGCGGCCCAGCAATCCAGGGCGACGTGGTTCTCGATGAGGATGGCAAACTGCTCGGGCAGATTCCAGCGCCGCGCCATCATGCCGGCGGCCACGGCGTGCGACCAGCCGAACAACTGCTGCTCCAAGGTGGAAAGCCGCATCTGCAACTGGTCGCTGCTCTCCAGCAGCCGCACGTACAACTCCGGGGCTTCCTTAGCCAACACGGGGACTGCCATATCCTGCAACAGGGCGGCCGCGAAAAGGTCCTCGGGTTCGGCGACTTTCAGCAGTTTGCCTATGGCGCGGGCGAACATGGCCCGCCGCAACGAATCCTGCCAAAGGCTCTTCAAATCGAAGAGGCCACATTTCGGATTGGGCATCAGGCTGAAAACGGCGCTCCACAGGGCGAAGTTTTTGATCGTGCGGATCCCCACCAGGGCCAGCGCCGTCTTCACGCTGGAAATTTCCCCCGCGAAACCGAAGTACGACGAGTTCACGAAGCGAAGCACCTGACTGGCCAACCCCGGATCCGACTCGATCGGCACGGCGAATTCGCCCGTCGTGGTGCCGGCAGCCTGCGAGAGCTCCAACAGCCGAATGGCGCTTTGCGGCAAGGCGGGCAACTGCGCCGCGGAAAAAATCTTATTCAAATCGAGCGTAGCACGCTGGCCACCGGTCATTATGAGCCCCCCTGGTGATCCATCGGGGGGCACGGCAAATCTTGCCATGCCCACCAGAGCCAAGGCGGCCGACAACAGCGCCACCATTGCCCTAGCAAAAACCTAGGTCACAACTCCCGAAAGGGCAAACCAAACGCCTTGGTTCCCGGGGCACATGTTGAGCCGAAAAGGCAACGCCAGCGCAGTCGGCCGTGGCGAAAATGCCACCACGGCTCCACCCGCCGCGCGGGCAATTGTCGTTGCGACTCCTTTTCTGTCAAGGAGTTGCGATCTTGGATGCGTGGGCGGTCTCACTAACGGCCTGGCAGTTGCATCGGCCAGATCTGCCGGGGCTCGTCGGATGGCAACCATTCACTGGCGGGGAAGAAGGGGACAGGTCCATGTTTTCGGACCAGGTCCTCCCCGCAATTCATATCGAATGGCCGAAAAATGGACCAGTCCCCGCCCGCCCCGTGAACGGTTGCGTCGGATGGTCTTGCGGAGAACGTCGACATGCGTCTGATCGGCTGGCTGTTGTTGTTGCTGATCGGCCTGAACTGGCTGGCCAGTCAGCTTCCATCAAGCACGCAGACCTCGTCCAGCGGCTTGGCCGCGAACTGGCGACGCACGGTCAACGGTTGGGAGCGTCTTCCCTTGCCGGCAACCGAGGGGCCGACTGCCGCGCCGGCCATCCATCCGGCCCTGCTGGGGATGCTGGAGATTTTGGCGACGCTGGCGGCGATGAAGGTGTTTTCCCCGGTGGCAAAGCGGACGCAGAAAGGCGGCCCGCGGACCCTGGGTCCATGAACATGGACCTTGCTACGGGCGGCCATTGGGCGCAAAATAAGAGTTTCCCGGCGACTTCCTTACCCGTGGACCTTTAGCCTTCGAGGAAACGACTCCCATGCCAAGCTGCGTACTGGCCTATTCCGGCGGATTGGACACCTCGGTCATCTTGGGGTGGCTGATGGAAAATCAGGGTTACGACGTCCATGCCGTGTACGTCGACCTGGGGCAGCCTTGCGAGGATCGCGAGGCGATTTTGGAAAAAGCCCGCAAGATCGGCGCCCGAACGGCCCGCATCATCGACGCCCAAGAGGAGTTGTGCCGCGATTTCGCCTTTCCCGTCTTGCAATGGCAGGCCAAGTACGAGGGGGTCTACCTGCTGGGGACCTCGATCGCCCGGCCGTTGATCTCGAAGATCTGCCTGCAGGTCGCCCGCGAAGTAGGGGCCGGCGCCTACGTCCACGGGGCCACCGGCAAGGGCAACGACCAGTGCCGCTTTCAACTGGCGGCCGACGCCTTGGACCCGAGTATCCGGGTGATCGCCCCCTGGCGGATGGCCGAATTCCGTCAGCTCTTCCCCGGCCGGACGGCCATGATCGCCTACTGCCAGCAGCGTAACATTCCGGTGAAGGCCTCGGTAGCCAAGCCCTACAGTTCCGACGAGAACTGCCTGCACATCAGCTACGAGGCCGGCAAGCTGGAGGACCTGGCCGTCAACGGCGTCGAGCTGGTCGATTTCGGCATGACGCTCACGCCGCAGCAGGCCCCCAACGAGACCGAGAACGTCACCATCGGTTTCAAGTCGGGCGTGCCGGTGAGCGTCAACGGCGACCCGCTGGGGGCCTTCGAGATCGTCAGCCGCCTGAACGAGATCGGCGGCCGCAACGGCATCGGCCAGATCGACATGGTGGAGAACCGTTTCGTGGGCATGAAGAGCCGCGGCGTCTACGAGGCGCCCGGCATGA
>CAYYBU010000674.1:0-2648 GCA_964469945.1 uncultured Planctomycetaceae bacterium | reverse complement strand
CGATCGCCACCAGGAGCAGCAGCAGGAAGCCCGCTGTTGATTAGGGTAAAGCCCAATATTTTCGAACCGAGGGTGAGTGCTGGCGATGGCGCGGGCACGCGATGGCGTTCGAGCTGGCCGGTTTCGAAGTGGCCGGCGCCGCCCGACAATGGGGATCGATCGCCGTCGCGGTGGTGGGCGATTGGCAGATCCTCTGGGGGCCGAGCCGCGGCGTGCGGCAGATCGACCAATTGCCCGAGTCGTTGCGGCGCAAGGAGGCCGTGGCCGGTTTCGAGTATTTTGCCCAGCCCTGCTCGTTGACGGCCCGGCTGGTGGCCAAGAAGACGCGCATCAACGTCGAGCCCGAGTATCTATTGCGGGTCGAGACCGACCAGGTGCGGTTGGAGGCGAAACTGAAGTACACCGTCCGTGGTGCGAAGACGTTCGCCCTGGACGTAGCCCTGCCCGACTGGGAGTTGGATGAAGTGGGGCCGGAAAACCTGGTGGCCGTCGACGGCGTGGCCACGGCCGGGGGCAGCCTGTATTCCATTCCTTTGCAGCAGCCCACGGCCGGCCAGTTCGAGATCCGCCTCCGCGCCCATCGGGCGATTCCGCCGGGGACCACCGCGCTGGCGGTCGCGCTGCCGCGGCCGCAGGCCGGCGCGCCGGAATCGGCGCTGTTGGCCGTGCTGCCCGCCGACAACGTGGAACTGATTCCCGATGCCAAGGCGACGATCGGCCTGGTCCGCCAACAAGTGGCCTCCCATGGAGCTGCCGCCGCACCAGCAGGAGCCGCTGTTCTATCGCCAGGAAACCGACAAGGCCGTGTTCGCCGCCGAGCTGCGCCGACACGCGCAGCGGATCCGCGTCGACGTCAGCAGCCAACTCGATCTGGACGAGCAGGGCGGCCAGGTGGAGCAGAAACTGGCCTATCTGGTGTCCTATGAGCCGGCCGACCATTTTCTCATCGATGTGCCCCGCAGCCTGGCCGGATCGGGCCGCTTGGAGTTGTTCGAGGGCGGCCAGCCCATCACGGCCACGGCGCTGCCGGAAAGCGGCGGCCAGGGGGCGGCGACGGTCCGCATGCGGATCGCCCTGCCCAAGGCGCGTATCGGACTATGCCGCTTGACCGCCCGCTATCGCCTGCCGGTACAGAAGCCGTCGGGCGCCAGTCACCAGGTGCTTCGCGTGCCGCTGCTGATGCCCGGCGAAGGCGAGCTTTCCAGCAACACGCTGGTGGTGCGGGCGGCGGCCGGACTGCGCGTCGAGTGCCGGCCGGGACCTTTCGCGGCCGCCGACGGCGGCGCGCCGCAGGCGGGCACGGGCTTTGCCAGTTCGGGTGCCACTGGCTTTGCCAGTGTTGCGGAGGGCGCGCCCCGTAGTCTGCGACTGACCGCCGCCAAGCGGGCCGGCGAGGCGGAGGTCGATTTGCAATGGGACAGCAGCAGCGCGGCCGCCATCGTCGAGCGCGCCTGGGTACAAACCTGGTTGACCGGTTCCGCCCGCCAGGACCGTGCCCTGTTCCAGTTCCTCAGTTCTCGCAAGGAACTGGAGTTGACGCTTCCCGCCGGCGCCGCGCAGGAGCAGGTCAGCGCCCTGCTGGACGGCAAACGCGTGGCGGCGGAGACGACCGGCGACGGCAGCCTGCTGATTGCCTTGCCCAGCGATCCCGAGCACGCGCGGCATTTGCTGGAACTGCGTTACCAATTTGCCCAGCGGCCCCCGCGCGGGCCCATGATTCTGGAACTGCCGCGACTGGGCCGCGACGTCTGGGTGCGCCGCATGTACTGGCAACTCGTACTGCCGCGGGCCGAGCACGTGCTGTCCGCGCCGGACGGTTTCGCCGGCGAGTTCTCCTGGGATTGGAACGGCTACTTCTGGGGCCGCCGCCCCTTGCTGGACCAGACACAACTGGAGAGCTGGGTGGGCGGGCCGCACCGCACGGCTACCCCCGCCGACTGCAATTGCTACCTGTTCAGTTCCTTCGGCGCCATCGACCACGGCAAACTGCACACGGCCGGCCGCTCCTGGATCGTGCTGTTGGCATCGGGGGCCGCGCTGATTGCCGGGCTGTTGTTGCTCTATGTGCCGCGGAGCCGCCATCCGGCCGCCCTCTTGCTGGCCGCCGTGCTGTTGGCGGCCGTCGGCCTGCTCTATCCGGAACCGGCCTGGCTGCTGGCGCAAGCCGCCGGATTGGGGCTGGCGTTGACGCTGTTGGCCGCCCTGCTGGCACGCGGCATCGTGCGGCCGCGGCCCAGTCCGCCGCTGTTGCCGGAAATGGCCAGTTCCGTGCTGGACAGCGGACTGCTGACGATGCACGGCCAATCGCGGCCGCCGCTGAGCAGCGGCTCGACTTCGACCCAGGATTTGCACGCGGCCACAGCGTCTCCGCCCCCGGAACCCAATCCATGACGCCGGAAAAGGGGACTGGCTCCGTCGCCTCAATCCACGATGTGCCGCAATGCCGCGTTGCTGGCGACGGCAGAAAAAGGGGGACAGGCACCGTGGCAACGATGTTTCTCCTAACACGAGAGCAACTTGTGCCACGGAGCCAGTCCCCCTTTTTCCGTCAACTCTTGCTCGCCGTCCTGCTGCTCTTCACGGCCGTCCGCGCGGCGCCCTGCGCCGACGACGTCCGCCCCGACGATGAGGAGACTGCCGGCGCCTTG
>CAYYBU010000673.1:0-2649 GCA_964469945.1 uncultured Planctomycetaceae bacterium | reverse complement strand
GGTGGCGGCGCCGCCGCGCTGGGGCGAGCAAAGCCGCTCGCACGCTCCGACCAGGCGCCACCTGAGGAAAAGGGAACGCATCCCTGCCGTGTCCCGCTGCGCTGGCGAGGTTCACTTCGCCACTTTCCCGCCCGCCTTCACGTCCCATAACGTGATCGTCTTGTTCCAACCTCCCGCAGCCAGCGTCTTGCCATCCGGGCTGAACGCCACGGACGAGACGGCTCCCGACCCACCGAATGTGGCCGTGTTCTTCCTGGTGGCTACGTCCCAAATCGCGATCGTGCTACTGAGACTTCCCGAGGCCAAGGTCTTGCCATCCGGACTGAACGCTACGGACTCGAGCGAATTGGGTTGCCCTTGCCCTTCGAGGGTGGCGATGTTCTTCTGCGTGGTCACATCCCAGAGCTTGACCGTATGATCGTCGCTCCCCGAGGCCAGGGTCTTGCCGTCCGGGCTGAACGCCAGGGAATTGACCGCGGCGCTGTGCCCTTTGAGCGTGGCAATTTTTCCGCGCGAGGCCACATCCCAGAGCACAACGCGGGCGACAGCCGCGTTGTTCCCGTTCCCGGTCGCAACGGCCAGCGTCCGGCCGTCCGGGCTGAACGCCACCGAGCAATTGATGACGATGTCCTCCCCCTTCAACGCCGCGATCTCCTTGCCGCTGGCCACGTCCCAGAGCTTGATCTTACTGTCAAAACCGGCCGCAGCCAGCGTCCTGCCGTCTGGGCTGAATGCCACGGAATTTATCATGTTTCCAAGCTGTTTGAGCGTGATGGTGTTCTTTCCGCTGGCTACGTCCCAGAGCTTGACTGTCTGGTCCGAGCTTCCCGAGGCCAGGGTCTTGCCGTCCGGGCTGAATGCCACGGCTTCGACAGAGCCCGTATGTCCTTTGAGCGTGGCGATATTCCCGCCAGTGGCCACATCCCAAAGCTTGATTGTCTGGTCTTCACTTCCCGAGGCCAAGGTCTTGCCGTCCGGACTGAATGCCACGGATTCGACAAAGCCCGTATGCGCTCCTTTCGGGAATGTATCGCGCGGCTTGGTCTCTGAGTTTTCCACCATAACCGCTTGCGCCGCAGGCACGGGGTGGATTGTGCCCATCGCGGCAGTTTGGTTGGAATTCAGGGCGCCCAACCATGCCTGATCGGCCGGCAGCATCGAGCAGCCGACCACCCAGAGCGTCGCCCCCAGGTTGCCGCAGGGCAGGCTTTGCCGCACGGTCAACTCGACGCCGCGGGGCGTCGCGCGCACGCTGCTCACGGCCGGCCGCAGGTACTTGACCATTGTCGGCGGCGCCGGCAGCAACATCGGGTCGGGCCCGTTCAGGTGCAAATTGTGCTGGCCGGCCGCGACGCTGGCCACCAGTTGCATCCACGGATAGCTGTAGCGGAAGAAGGCCGGCGTATTCTCGTAGAAAAGCAGGCTCGGCGCTGGGGCCGTCCGGACGACCTCGGCCACCGCGGGCGTCTGGGCCAGCGTCGGCCCCTGGGCCTCCCGCAGCAGATACGCCTTGATGCTGGACGGCGACCACGACCAGACCAGGTCCTTGTCGGTCAAGCACCAGGCGGACGTAGTCGTGGCGTCCTTGCCCTCGCGCAGCAGATAGTAAATGTCGCGGCCGGCGAACGGGCCCTTGCCGATGGCCCAGGTCTGCTTCTTGCCGGCCTTCGCGCCGGCCGGATGACTGGCGGCCAGCCGCTCGAAGATCTTCGTCAGCCGCTCGCGATCCTTAATCTGGGCCGTGGCGGTGAAGAAGCTCCCTTCCGTAAGAGACGTATAGCAACACCACGAGTCGCCCAGCGACGAGGCGATCTCATGACACAGTTTCTCGTCCAGCGGCAGCGAGTCGCCCTTGGAGTCCTCGCCGCTTTGGGTCATGCTGTCCGGCAGGACTCCCTTCAGCGAATCGGGCACCAACATGCTCTTCAGGACCGTGCTTACGTGCGGCATCTCGCCGGCTGTTTGGTCGTTTCCATCCGAGTGGTTGGCGACCTTTTGATACCAGAGCAAGGTCTGTACCATCCAGTGTGGATCGACCCGACCGGCCACGGCCAGCAGGGCATCGTCGGGGATGGGCGTCAACTGGGCGGGCCCCAGCGGCCGATTCATGGCCACATAGACCGGCTTGGCCACTATGTCATCGAGTTCGACTAGCGCCCGGCTGACGAAATCCTCCCCCTCCAAGCCGCTCACCAGCGTCGCCGCACGTAGCCCGACGCGGCTCATTTGCTGGGCCGTGTCCTTCTGCGCGTCGTTGGCGGCCATGGCGGCGATGATCGGCTTGAAGTCGATGCGCAGCACGGTGGCCCGCCGCTGGACCGGCAGGTTCTTGTCGATCGCCGCGAGCCACTTGGGCTCGACGCCCTTCATCCGCCTGGCGATCTGCTCGGGCGATTGCTCGCCCCAGGCGACGATCAGGTACTGGTCCCAAAGGCCCCATCGCACTTTGATCTGGCTGTCCATATCGACCCGATACTCGGTGTGTCCGCCGACTTGCGAGTCTTTGATGCTGCCGTTGGCAATCTTCGCGTAGTGTTGGAGCATCGTCGCGACGCGGGCCTGTACGTCGCGCACGTTCAGCACCAATCCGCCCTCGAACTTTTGCGGATCGTGGTCGGTCCCCAAGCGGCTGACGAACAGCGCACCCGG
>CAYYBU010000672.1:0-2657 GCA_964469945.1 uncultured Planctomycetaceae bacterium | reverse complement strand
ATCCAGGAAGGGATTGAAATCATCGTACTGGATGACGAATGCCTGCCGCTCGGGATGGTCGGCATTGTAGTCGGTCACGTGGCGGACGATTTGCAACCGCAGGGCTGTCTTGCCCGAGCCCTTCTCGCCGAAGACCACGGAAGTGGCCGGCTCCGACGGATCGCCATAGATCTTGTCCCAGGCCGGATGGTAGGTGCTGCGAATACAGGATCCCTTGAAGACCAGATCCGTCTGCGCGTCTTCATCGGCAAACGGATTGGAGGCAATGCCGTGGTGTTGGAGGAACTGCTGAATCTTCATGATGGGCTGTGGCCCCAATACAGGACTGCCACGAAAACGGCCAGCAGGATCGCGACGGCCACGATGAGCAGGCCCACGACGACCATGTCTTGGACACGAAAGCCCCGCGGCTTGGGATGGGCCGCGTGGGGGACGACCGCTGCCACGAGGGGAGCCTGCGGCGCCGCCTGACTGATCGCCGGGCTGGACGCCGCGGCCGGCGGCTCGGCGCGTAGTTGCGGAAACATGCCGCCGGCCTCTTGCCAATCGCGCCATCCTTCCCGCCACACCAGCGAATCGGCGCTGATGCGGCCTTCGCCCAGCCAGCTTCGCATCACGTCGCTGCCGGCGGGACCGAACTGGCCGCCGGAGGGCGGACGCACGTACCAAACCACGTCGCCCGCCTCGCTCAACGGATCGGCGGCGCTTGACGCCGGGACCGTTTCCACAGCCGGCAGCGGCGGGGCAGCCGGCTCGGCGGGAGCGGTCGGCGGCATGGCCATCGGCGCGGCGTTCACAGACGCGGTGGCCACCGGCGCCACGGTTGGCATGGATCGCATCGGCGCGGAAACCAGCGGTGCGGAAACCATCGGCGCGGAAACCATCGGCACTGCGGGGCCGGCGGCCGATTGCGAGGGCGGGCTGCCGACCGGCGGCATGGTCGGCGCCGTTAGCGAGGGCATGCTGCCCTGGGAATCGTCGCCCACGGTGTCGCCGGCCGAGATGATCGGCCCCGCGGCTTGGCCAGAGGCCGGGGTTTGCTGCTGTTCGTCGCGCGAACTCGGACGGGTGCTTTCGGTCGGAATCTGCAGCTTGGCCCCGCAAAACGGGCAGATTCCCTTGCGTCCCGCCTGGAATTCCTTGACGTTCAGCTTATGTCCGTTCGGACAATAAAAGCGAATACCCATAGCACTTGCCGCCGGCCTGCTCTGCTGGGGGGGCGGTGCGCGGTGCGCCGGCCCTATTTCTTGATTCCGCTCGCATTATACCCGCTGCGCTCAGTCTTAGAAACCCGCCCAGGCCGGCGAGGCAAATTGATCTGGAGTGTAAAGCAACTTTCTGGCAAACTTCCGCCTGCGGCGAAACCTGGCAAACGCGGATAATCGCCCGAGCATCCTTTTTTGGAGGGATTTCATGGGCCTGCTAGTGGCATGGGTAACCGCGGCGGTCTACTGCGCCGGCGTGGCCATGATCCTGATTGCCTTTGGCTACTGCTATCAGCCGGGCCCACGGTTGCGGACCTTCTCGCAGTGCGTCGTACTGGCGGCAGTGGCCTTGGCCGCGGGATCGGCCATTTTGGCCTGGCATGGGCAGATGACGCACTCGCGGTCGCTGCCCGCGGCGGCCATCGCGGGCGAGCAGCGGTAACGCCAACGATTCAAGCCCCACTCAAGCCCGATCCGGGGGCCGAGATTTCAGATCGGGCGGTTTTTAGGATCGGCCGAATCATAACTTCCGCACTTGGGCGGAGGAATTGGTCCCCCGTAGGTCAGGCTGTGCCTGACAGTCCGGGGCGTCAGGCACAGCCTGACCTACGATTTGCGGAAGCTATTTTTCGGGCGGCTTTTACGCCCCGGCGGGCATTGCCGTCATCCACTCTTCGAAGTAGCCGATGACATTCCGCAGTGGCATGCCGGTCCCCCACGGGCAACGGGCGATGATGCCGCTGCCGAAATCCAGTAGCTGCCGCACCCGTCGCACCTCTTCACAGATGTCCTCGCGGCTGCCGGAGGCGGCCATCCGCTGCCAGCCTAGGTCGATCCAGAACGTCACGCGGCCACGGTAGTCCTCCGCCAGCCGCGCCAAGTCCAGCAACGGCACGGGGGCGTAAATGGCGTCGAAACCCACTTCGATCAGGTCGGCATAGAGGTCGCTGATCCGGCCCTCTGAATAGAAAAAGACGAACTTGTCCTGGCTGCGGAGGATCTCGCAGTAGTCGCGATACAGCGGCTTGAGGATCTGCCGCCACAGTTTCGAGGTAAGCCGCAGCCCGGGGGCCGTCCCCAAGTCGTCGTGGATTGCCACCGCATCGACTTGGCTGCCGGCCCAAAGCTCCGTCTCGCGGCGGAAGTGCTCGTGCAAGCGGGCCAACAGTCGCCGGGCTTCGCGGTGGCCCTCGCTGATTTCCGCCAACGCGACCTCCGGCCCACAGAGGGCCTGCATACGGCCCAACGGC
Source organism: uncultured Planctomycetaceae bacterium (assembly GCA_964469945.1). Taxonomy (GTDB): domain Bacteria; phylum Planctomycetota; class Planctomycetia; order Pirellulales; family Thermoguttaceae; genus CAYYBU01. The sequence goes on along the minus strand of CAYYBU010000672.1, from coordinate 202 downwards.
TTGACGTCGCTCCAGGCCAACGCGAAACGATTGCTGCACTGGCAGCTTCCACTAGCCACCGCGAACCGCCCGGCCTCGAGCATTTCCGCCGGCGGAACGTAGCCGGCCATTTTGATGGCATCCGTCAAGGGGGATTGCTGCAGCCGGCCCGGCTCGCCGTACGGGCCCGTTTGCCACCCACAACCCCAGGGGTCAAGGTACG
>CAYYBU010000671.1:0-2657 GCA_964469945.1 uncultured Planctomycetaceae bacterium | reverse complement strand
TACGAGGTCAAGAAGGCCGGCAGCCGCGTGAAAGTGATCCTCAGCCGCACCAAGGCGCACCTGGTCCAACGGCTGTTCGAACAGGAAATCCCGGAGATCGCCGAGGGGGTGATTGAAATTCGCTCCATCGCCCGCGAGCCCGGCTACCGCACCAAGGTCGCCGTCAGCAGCACGGACCAACGGGTCGACTGCGTGGGGGCGTGCGTGGGCGTGCGGGGCAACCGCATCAAGAACATCGTCGATGAGTTGGCGGGCGAGCGGATCGACATCGTCCGCTACAACGACGACATGCAGGTGCTGATCCCCAATGCGCTGCAGCCGGCCGAGGTCGAAGAGGTGATCCTCTGCCAGATGTTGGGCCGGGCGATCGTGTTGGTGCAGGAGGACCAACTCTCGCTGGCCATCGGCCGCCGCGGCCAGAACGTCCGTCTGGCCAGCAAGCTCTGCGGCTGGGACATCGAGATCATGACCCGCGAGGAGCTCGACGAACAGATCGAACAAGCGGTGGTCGGCTTCTCCGCCCTGGAAGGCGTGGAGGCCGACTTGGCCGAGAAACTGGTCGGTGAAGGCTTCCTCTCCTACGACGATCTCTCCACCATCGAGCCCGATTCCTTGATGGAAATGGGCAGCCTGACTGCCGAACAGGTCGATCACATCGTCGCCCAGGCCGAGGTGAAGGCCGGCGAGGCCGAAAAGGCGGCGGCCGAGCAGCGACGTCTGCAGCGTGCCGCGGATCGTCTGAAAGCGACCGAGGAAGAGACCAAGGACACAGAGACCAAGGACACAGAGACCAAGGACACAGAGACCAAGGACGAGGAAGTCCATGAAGAAGCGAGGGCGAGGGAAGAAGACCTGTTGGCGGCCCTCAGCGGCGAAGAAGCGGTCGAAGCGCCAGCGACCCTAGCGGCGCCCGATGAGGTCTCAACCGACAGCGGCGAGGAAGCCGTCGGCGATGGCCACGGCGACCCACCGCAACGTGAAGAAAGCCACCCCGAAGAGATTCGTTAGCCACGTGGTTCGTGTCGGTGTTCCGCCGCGGGCCATGCCTGTAGGGAGAGTTTCCCATCCGTATCTACGCATTAGCCAAAGAACTGAAGATCGACAACAAGAAGTTGGTCGATATCTGTACCCGTGCAGGTATCAAGGGGAAGGGGTCTGCGCTGGCCAGCCTGACGGATGAGGAAATGGCCACGCTGAAGACATTCATGAGTGGCGGTGGGCGGCCGGCCCGCCCGGAAAGTTCCGCGACGATGCCCAGTCGTCCGCCGATGATGGCCCCCAGTCGCCCGGCCGTGGTACCGACGGCAGCCGCCGCGCCGGCGGTGCCAGCAGCAACCGCAGCGCCGCCGCCGCCCCCGGTGAACGTTAGCACGGGATTCCGCCGCGAGGATTACATGGCTCCCGGAGGGGTGATTGGTTCCAAGGTGCCCGTGTTGCCGTCGAAGACGGAAAAGTCTACCGCGGCGAAGAAGAGGGCCGGCGAGGAAGGGGCCCCTGCGAAATCGACGGAACGTGAGCGGATGACTCCGGCGTTGAAGTTGGCGCCCATGCCGGCGGCCGTGAGTCCGCCGGCGCGGTCCAAGGCGAAGGAGCCGGTGCCGCAGAAGCCCGACATCAAGCTTCCGCCCGACGCCATTCGCGCCACGCGGGCGGGGAGCAAACCGTTGGCTGCCATCGTGCGCAAACACGAGGAGAAGAAGGCCAAGGACGAGGCGGCCGCCAAGCGGGTTTCGCCGCGCAAGCCAGGCGCCGCGCATGGTGCGGGAGTCGCCCCGCCGCCGGCCGAAGGGCCTGCGACCGGGCGGGAGCGGCCGCGCCGCGGCGGGCGTGTCGCCGCCGTCGCCGAGGAAGACCGCGAAGGCGCCGCCACGCCGCTGGGCGGACGCGAGCAGCGGCAATTGAAGCGCAAACGCGTGGTCGTGGCCCGTCCACACGCCGCCGGCGAGGAAGACGAAGCCGTCTCCACGGTCGCCGCGCCGTCGCGGCAGCGGCGGCCCCAGCACATCCGCCGCACCGGCGCCAATACGGCCGCGCCGCGCAAAGGAAAAGTGGTGGTGAACCTGCCTTGCTCGGTGCGCTCTTTCTCCGAGGCCCTGGGTGTCCCCGCTCGTACCATCCTGGCCAAGTTGCTGTCCATGGGGACCATGAGCAATATCGCCGCCAACCTCGATGCGGAAACGGCCGAGTTGCTGGCGGTCGAATTGGGTGTCGAGGTAGACTTCCACCGCGCGGTGGCCCTGGAAGACAAGCTCCTGGTGTCGTGGGATCAGGAAGAAGACGACCCGGCCAGCCTCGAACCGCGGCCGCCCATCGTTACCTTCCTGGGGCACGTCGACCACGGCAAGACGTCGCTGCTGGACCGCATCATCGGCATCGACGTGGCGGCCCACGAAAAGGGCGGCATCACCCAGCACATCCGCGCCTACCGCGTGCAGAAGGACGGCCGGGCGATCACGTTCGTCGATACGCCGGGACACGAGGCCTTCACGGAAATGCGCGCCCGCGGCGCCAACGTCACCGACATCGCCGTGCTGGTGGTGGCGGCCGACGACGGCGTCATGCCGCAAACCGAGGAAGCGATCAGCCACGCCCGCGCGGCCAATGTGCCGATCGTTGTCGCTCTGAACAAGATCGATCTGCCGGGTGTCGATATCCAG
>CAYYBU010000670.1:0-2662 GCA_964469945.1 uncultured Planctomycetaceae bacterium | reverse complement strand
CCATTATCGAATGGAACATCGCCGAGGGCGATCGCTTCGTGAAGGGACAAGTGTTGGCGCAGATCGACAGTGCCAAATCGGTGTTCGATTTCGAGGCGCCCTGCGACGGCCTGGCCATCCGCCTCTTTCACTTGGAGGGCGAGACGGTCGCCCTGGCCGAGGCGGTGATGGAAATCGAAACCGCCGATGCGACCATGCGCGATTGGATTCCGCCGGCCGCCAACAGCGAGGCGGCCCTGCTGTTTGCCGAGGCGGCCTGCGCGGCCCCGCTGGCCGACGAATCGGCCGCCGGGGTCGTCATTCGCGGCGTGGGCGGCTATGTGCCGCCGCGCGTGGTCACCAACGCCGAACTGGTGCAGGGCTTCCCGGAAATCTCCGAACAATACATCTACCAGGTCACCGGCATTCGCCAGCGGCACTGGGCCGGCGACGACGAGCGGCCCTCGGGCATGGCCTTCAAGGCGTCGCTGGAGGCGATCCGCAAGTCGGAGATCGCCACCAAGGATATCGACGCCATCATCGTGGCCACCACCACACCCGACGTGGTCATGCCCTCGACGGCCTGCATCCTGCAAGACCGCCTCAGCCTGGGGCCGGTGCCGGCCTTCGATCTGAACGCCGCCTGCAGCGGTTGGCTCTACGCGGTCTCGATGGCGCGGGGCATGATTCTTTCCGGCATGGCTCGCAACGTGCTGACCGTCGGCGTGGAGATGCAATCGCGGCTGTTGGACATCGCCGATCGCAACGCCTATTTTCTCTTCGGCGACGGCGCCGGGGCGGCCATCATCTCGGCCGGCACGTCGGGCCATCGCATCCGCCAGACGCTGCTGGCCGCCGACACGCGCGGCTTGCAGATGGCGCGGCGCTCGGCGCCGGGCTACATGGTCAGCAACGGCCACAGTACGGTCGATCCGTGGATTCGCATCGACGGCCATGCCTTGTTCCGCTTCGCCACGGAGAGTTTTGCCGGCCTCATTCGCCAGGCCATCGCCAAGAGCGGTTGGACGCTCGACGACACCCGCTGGGTGATTCCGCACCAGGCCAACGGCCGCATTCTGAAAGCGGCCGCCAAGCGATCGGGCGTTGACTTTCAACGCTTCATCGTCAACGTGGAGAACGTCGGCAACACCTCCAGCGCCAGTATTCCGCTGGCCCTGATCGAGGCCGAATCGCGGCTCCGCCCGGACGACAAGTTGATCTTGTGCTCGGTGGGCGCCGGCATGACCACCGCCGCGATTACGGTGGAGTGGTAGGCTTGCTGAATGTCACTGCCCTACGAACCGGGCCGAACCCGGGTGGGCGTCAACGATGCCCACCACTGCGCCAGCCGCCGCGAGGCACGCCGCCGGTAATATTTGAAGACCAAGTTCAGACCGAGGTCGGACAGGATCGGTTTCATGATGGCTACGCTCCGTGGGCAGCTTGACTCGCGGCGGTTTGGAACCCGACGCTCAGAGTAGCAAATACAGAGCCGACCTGTCTGGTACGCATAACGGTACGCAAGTCCGTTCCATCTGGAACTTGCCACGGATATTCCGTGATATGCCACGGGACAATCCGTCGTATTTGCTGGCCGTTCATCTTCAGAGTCCCACGCCAAAGAAACCGCGGCACAACTCGTCGGCCAGTTGCAGCGTTTGGAGTGTCGGCGTTTGAGACGCGCTGGCCGCAGTGGGCACGTTGCCCTGGCCCAGCAGCAAGCGGCAAACGGTCTGCTCGATACGCTTGTTAAGGGGCAGCGCGACCGGCCCCTCCACGCATCCGTGTTGTTGGAACCGCAGCGGGGACGTGACTGCTTGGGCGACCATGGCACAATCCTTTTGGAGATTTGGAATAGGGGATGACCGGCCAAGAGAAGCGAATAACGTGCCAGCGGCGTTTTCTCGTGGCGGCGTGGGGTGGGCGAACCGTATTTTACCGTCTTACGACCGTGATTGCCCCTGTAGCTGGGGTAATCACCATGATTTGGTATGGCCATCGGATATTGAAACTGTAAAATAACGGCAGAACGCTCGTTGTGATCTCTCCAGCGATATTTTCATGCACTCCCTCTCGGACGTGCAGGTCCGAGTCCCAATGTCGAACCACCGGGACAACGCTTGTTCCGCGGTCGATAGGGGGCGATCCCATGCCCAATCAACTTTCCCAGCAAATCAGTCCGTACTTGCTGCAGCACGCCGAGAACCCGGTGGACTGGCATCCTTGGAATGCAGCCGCACGGGAACTGGCGGTGCGGGAGCAGAAGTTGATTTTTCTCTCCATCGGCTACGCGGCCTGCCATTGGTGCCACGTCATGGCCCATGAAAGTTTCCAGGACGGCGAAATCGCCCGGCGGTTGAACGAGAATTTCGTCAGCATCAAGGTGGACCGCCAAGAGCGTCCGGACCTGGATCAGCTCTACATGGAGGCGGTGCAGTTGATGACCGGCCGCGGCGGTTGGCCGTTGTCGGTCTTCTTGACGCCGGAGGGGCAAGCGTTCTACGGCGGCACCTATTGGCCGCCGCGCCGCCGCCACGGCATGGCGGGCTTCGACGAGGTGCTGGCCGCGGTGGCCGATACCTGGCAAACGCATCGCGGTGAAGTGCGGCAACAGGCCCAACGGGTCACGCAGGCGCTGCGGGCCGATCCTTGGCAAGGGGCCGCCGCCGAGTTGAGCGACGAA
>CAYYBU010000669.1:0-2662 GCA_964469945.1 uncultured Planctomycetaceae bacterium | reverse complement strand
CCATCGAGATGTTCGAGATCGCCAAGATCTATCTACCCCAGGGCGATCGGTTGCCGCAAGAGCAACGCATGTTGGGCATCACCAGCGGCCGCGATTTCGCCGCGATCAAAGGGCTCGTGGAGGCCATCGTCGCCGAGCTGAATCCGGCGCTGGGGACTGTCCCCCTCGGCCCCGCGTTGCAAGCGGAGGCCGCCCCGGCCGAGCTGACGCTGCTGGACCCGGCCGCGGCGTGCTGGCTGCGGCTCGGCGGCCAGTCGCTGGGCTATGTGGGCCGCCTGCGGCCCGAGGGGCTGAAACAGTTCGATCTCCGCGGCCCTACGACGGTGGCTGAGGTGCAGCTTTCGCTCTTGGTGGAGCAGGCCAACCTGGTGCCGCACCACGTGCCGCAGCCTCCCTATCCGGCCGTCACCCGCGACCTGAACCTGGTGGTCGCGGAGGCGGTCCGCTGGGCCGACGTGGCGGCCACCGTGCGGCGACACGGCGGGCCGGACCTGGAGAATCTCCTCTATCGCGACACCTATCGCGACCCCGATCGCTTGGGGGCGGGCAAGAAGAGCCTGCTGCTGACCATCGCCCTGCGCTCGAAGGAGGGCACCTTGACCAGCGTGGCGGCCGATGAAGTTCGCGATCGCGTCGTGGCCGCTTGCAAGCAGGAGCACGCGGCGGAATTGAGGACGTAGAAAGAGGAGCCACGAAAGACACGAAAGAAAAGGAGAGCTCACCACAAAGGCACAAAGACCAAGGAAAAAGAAAGAGGGGGGGGATGGGCGATCCTCCCTTTCCGCTCCTTTTTTTCCATCCATCCCCCCCCTCCTCTTTTTCTTCGTGTCTTCGTGTCTTTGTGGTAGAATCTTCTTCGGTCTAGTTGTGCAGAGGGGGGCTTGCGGGCGATAACGCCAATTCTCCTTGACAAATGCCCCGGCTCGGGGTCGAATAATAGGAGAGGTGGGCCGGGCCAGCGTTGAAGGGCGAGTTTGCGCGGACCCTCCCGCGCAGCAGAGGAGGCAAGTCATGCAATTGCGGCCCCGGCGACTGTCCCAATCTTCGTCCGTCGTCTCCATAGGAAAACCGGCAAAGGGGACAGTCCCTTTTTCGTCGGACGAAAACTGGGACAGTCCCCGCGGCTATACCCTGGTCGAGATGCTCATCGCCATGACCTTGGCGCTGATGCTCATGGCGGCCGTGGCGCGGATGTTCGCCCAGTTGGGCTCCAGCATCAACAATTCCCGCGCCACCTTGGAAAGCGCCGACCACTTGCGTGCCGCGGCCACTCGGCTACAGATGGACCTCGATGGCGTGACCGCCACCATGCTGCCGCCCCGCCGCGTGGAGAGCAACGAGGGCTACTTCGAGTATATCGAAGGCAGCAGCCTCGCCGCCACGCCGTGGGACACCTCGGCCGGGAGCCTCGATACGACCGTCGGCCAATTGGGCGACATTCTCATGTTCACCACGCGAAGTGCCAACCGGCCCTTCACCGGCCAGCTTGTCACCAGCAGCGGCACCGCCACGATCCAATCGGACACGGCCGAGGTGGCCTGGTTTGTCCGCGGCCGTACCCTCCATCGCCGCGTGCTGCTGGTGGCCCCCACGGTCCAGTTGGCCAACAACAGCCCGAGCGGCACGTTCTATCAGGCCAATGACATTTCGGTCCACCTGCAAGGCAACGTGCAAACCGGTATCCTGGTGCCCAACAGCCTGGGCGACCTGACGCGGCGCGAATGCCGCTTCGCCCATCCCTATCAGAACTTTCCTTATAATGTATGCGCCTGGGGGCAACTGGGATTGCCCACGCTCTATGAGTGCTCGGTGCTTCCCTGGAGTGCATGCAATACGCCCACAGGGGCGCCACCCTCCCTAACGCAAGTCGATCTGTGGAGCAACGCCAACGGCAGTTTCCTGGCCGATAGCGCTCTGTTCAGTTCGCCGCCCACGGCGCCGCCCGCCGCACCGCCCGCCGGCGCGCGCGTCGCCGACGACGTGATTCTGACCAACGTCATCGGTTTTGACGTGAAGGTGTGGGATCCGGGGGCGGGCGATTATGTGGACATTGGATATGCAAATCCGACGTATCCGAACCCGGCGTTCGGCGCCGCCAACGTCAATCCGCAGTTCGCCGCCAGCGTACCGCCTGGACGCGTGCTCTTCTACGACACGTGGTCCACGCACTATGAAAGCGTGGGGTTCGCCGGCAGCGCGGTCGTGGCGGGGCGGGCCAGTCAGGCCAACAACGGCTTTGACGACTCAAGTTCAGGGGTGGTGGACAGCCCGGCCGACGCCATCACGGGGGCGCCCTTTCCGTACGCGTTGCGCGGCATCCGCATCAAGATCCGCGTCTTCGAGCCCGACAGCCGCAACGTCCGCGAAGTGACTGTCATTCAGGACTTCTTGCCCAAGTAATTCATCGTATCCGGCACACTCCGTGTGCCGTTGGCCTGGCGGCACACGGAGTGTGCCGGATACATGCTTTCCCAAGTAGGGTGGGTCAAGCGAAGCGCAGCCCCACCATGCGCCTTCGCGGATCCCGGCACCCGACCGTTGCGCAAATCATGGTGGGCCTGCGCTCCGCTTGACCCACCCTACGAAAACCGCAAACGCTCGCGCCAGCCGCCCTCACCCCCGGCCCCTCTCCTGCCTGTCGCCAGCGACAGGCGGGCGAGGG
>CAYYBU010000668.1:0-2664 GCA_964469945.1 uncultured Planctomycetaceae bacterium | reverse complement strand
CGGCACACTCCGTGTGCCGTTCGCCCGGCGGCACACGGAGTGTGCCGGATACATTATTACTTTTCTTCCTTCTCGGGCACCTTTTCCAACAACTCCAGCAGCACCTTGTCGGGCTCGATGCCCTCGGCCTGGGCCTCGAAGTTGACGATGATGCGGTGCCGCAAGGCCGGCAGATAGACGCGGCGAATATCCTCGAAGCTGACGTTGTAACGGCCGTCCAGCAGGGCGCGGACCTTGCTGGCCAAGGCCAATGTCTGGGCGGCCCGCGGACTGCCGCCCCAACGGATGAACTGATTGGTGACCGGCGGCGCCAAGGGCCCCTGGGGATGCGTGGCCAGTACGAGGCGGACCAGGTAATCCTGCACGTGCTGGGCCAGAATCACCTCGCGCACGAGCCCCTGCCACTTGATGATCTCGGCGCCGTCCATCACCCGGGCCGGCTCGATCTGCTCGCAGCGCGTGGTCCGCTCCACGATCGTCGCGAGCTCCTGGCGATCGGAGTAGCCCACCACGAGCTTGAAGAAGAAACGGTCCAACTGGGCCTCCGGCAGCGGATAGGTCCCCTCCTGCTCGATGGGATTCTGCGTGGCCATGACCAGGAAGGGCAACTTCAGTTGATAGCGCGTGCCGGCGGCCGTGATGGCGCCTTCCTGCATCGTCTCCAGCATGGCCGACTGCGTCTTGGGCGTGGCCCGGTTGATTTCGTCGGCCAGGCAAATCTGCGTGAAGATCGGCCCGCGTTGGAACTCGAAGAATCGCTTGCCGTCGACCGTCTCCATGACCATGTTGGTGCCCAGGATATCGGCCGGCATCAGGTCGGGGGTGAACTGGATCCGCGAGAAGTCCAGATCGAGCGTCTTGGCCAGGGTGCGGACCAGCAACGTTTTTCCCAGTCCGGGCACCCCTTCCAACAGGCAATGGCCGCCGGCGAACAGGCAAGTCAACACGCCGTGGACAATCTCGTCGTGACCGACGATCACACGGCCGATCTGCTGGCGGACCGCCGTATAGCGATCGACGAACTCCCGGGCGCGGCGTTCCATGGTTTCCGCAATACTCATTGTTGCTCCTTATTGTATCCGGCACACTCCGTGTGCCGTTGGCCATCGGCACACGGAGTGTGCCGGATACTTTGTTTGCCGGATACTTTACTCCTGATCGGGTTGTTTCCACACTTTCTTCTTGGCTCGCAGGAGCCGTTCCGTATAACTTTCTTCTTCTGCCGGGGGCGGGGCGCTCGGCGCCGCCGGCGATCGCGGCGCGCCGCTGCTGGGCCCGGCCGGCTCGTCCAAGACATCCAGGCTGAGCGGGGCCTCGAAACGCGTGGCCGCCCGAAGCTGCTCGATCTGCCCGCCAATCTCGGCCTTGCGGCTTCGCAGGCGGTCCATGGTTTGCGGCGCGGCCGGGGCCGGCTGGCGACGGAGGACCCAATCGCGGGTGCGGCCGGCAAAGGGCGGCACCCAGGCCAGGCTCACCTGCACGCGGCGGCAGAACACGTCGCCGAAGAATAGGCAGCAACAGGCCAACACCAGGTAGTGCCAGATGTCCTGGCTGCTGGTGGCCTTGGGCAGATCGTGGCGGAAGGTGTTGACGGCCAGCATTTGCTCCAGCGGCGGCGGCGTCTCGGCTGTGGCTTCGATCACATGGCCCACGGCGCCCCCCTTGGGCACGTTGGCGGCCAGTTGGCCCAAGAGGGCGTCGTTGGTGGCCCGATCGCGGAATTCGTCGGAATAGGGCACGTTCACGCCGCTGCGTATCGGCGCCATGCCGGCCCCCGGACTGACGGCGATGAAGTAGCTGCCCGAGTCGCGGACCGGCAGCGTGCCCACATAGCGGCCCGGGGCGGTCTGCACCATCTTCAGCGGCACCGCCTTCAGGTCGGGGCCCACCGCCGTGCCCGACATGCCCAGGAAGTTGAGGAACTCGTCGTTCTTGTCCAAGGCGGTCACCACCACGCGGACCTGGCCGTCGACCACTTCGGTGGCCGTGGCGAACTTGTCCGTGCCGCCAGCCGGCCGCATTGCCCAGCGGACGATCTGGCCGAAAAGCTTGTCGTAGGCCGGCCGATCGGGCCAGTCCTTGGTCCATCGCGTGCCGTCGTCGCTGGTGAAGGCCACCGCCTTGCCCAGCCCGTAGGTCCAGCCGGCCAGGATCGTGTTGTTGTCCTGGGCCGCCGGCTGCGGCGAGACCAACACCGTTTCCACCAATGGATTCTCCTTGCGGCTGGTGAGCACGAAACCGGTCACCGGCGGCAGTTCGCCGATGCCGCTGAGCATCTCGTGCATGGAGCGGGTCTGCAAGCGGATGCCGGCGGGGCTCTCGTAGACCAGCGGCCGCGACACCCGCCGGGCCTCGCGCTGGTAAATACGCGGCAGCGCCGTGGGATTGTTCACCGTGTAGAACTTGCCGCCGGTGGCCTGGGCGATGTTGTTGAGCAAGCGGCTTTCCGCCGGACCGTGGGCGGCCACCGCCACCGTGGAAATGGTCACTCCCATCGACTTCATCTGCGCGATGCTGGCGCCGCTGGGGGCCGAAGGGTCGCCGTCGCTGATGATGATCATGTGCTTCACGGCCGCGTCGGGAACGCCGGCAAAGGCCTGCGCCGCCATGATCACCGAGGGCCCGAACTGCGGCATGTCGTTGGGCGTCATCTGGTCGATGCGG
>CAYYBU010000667.1:0-2665 GCA_964469945.1 uncultured Planctomycetaceae bacterium | reverse complement strand
GGACGCACAAGACGAGGAGTTCGGCGAAGAAGACGAGACGGATTCGACCGCCGACAAGGTCGGTTTCCGTAATATTCCCACATGGCAGGAGGCGGTGGGAACGATCGTCGCCGCCAATCTCGAATCCCGTGCCAAGCGACCCGGCAACAGCGGTGGCCCACGCGGTCGTGGCGGCCGCGGCTCGCGGCCAAGCCGCGGTTCGGGTGGCAACCGGGGATCGCGCCCGCGGTCCGGCAAAAGAGACTGATTGCTTAGGCTGTCTGGAAACGACTTGTGGTGCAGGCGTCTCGCCTGCGCACGCAGCCGGGACGGCTGTACCACAAAAACATGGCAAAGGCCGTTGCGGCTAGGAATGCGTCGGACCGGCTGTTGGAACTGGTCGGCCGACTGGAGCGTCAGGAAGGCTTCGCCGAAGTCATTGCCGCTTTGAAGGCTGGGCAGGCGGCGACTTTGGACGGAGTCTGGGGGTCGTCGTGCGCGCTGGTGGCTGCCGCGATGGTTGCCCATGCGGCCGCTCCGTTGGTGGTCGTTTGCCCGCACCTCGACGACGTGGATCCCCTGGTCGCCGATCTGGGCCTCTTTCTGCGGCTGACGCCCGAACAGTTTCCCGCTTGCGAGTCCCTCAATGGCGAGCGGGCCGTCCCCGAGGAAGCCGTCGGCGAGCGGGTGCGGCTGCTGAAACGTTTGCGGTCCCCCGAGCCGCCGCGGCTGGTGGCGACCAGCATTCAGGCCCTCTTGCAACCGGTGCCCGATCGCGCGTCGCTGGCCCGGCAAACGCGCACGCTGCGCGTCGGCCAACGAATTTCCCTGGAGGAGTTGGCCGGCTGGCTGGTACAGAACCGCTTTCACAACACGACGGCCGTGGAACTGCCGGGCGAGTTTTCCGTCCGTGGCGGCATCCTCGACATCTTCACGCCGGATGGCTTCGACCCGGTCCGATTGGAGTTGTTCGGCGACGAGATCGAATCCATTCGCCGCTTCGAGGTTTCCAACCAGCGCAGCCTGGGCAATCTGGAGGCCGTCGACGTGACCGTGCTCGCTGGCCTTTGGCCGCTCGGGGGCGTCGCAACCACGCAGGGCGTGGCGGCTGGCTCGCCCCATCGTGTTGAGCCAGTCTCAAACGCAACACTGCTAGACAAACCAGCCGCGGCACCCGTTCCATACGGTTCACGAGGCTCGACAGGCAACCCGAACGGACGCGCCGCGGGTCACTTCGCCGATTTCTTGCCCTCCCAAAGCTGGTTCTTGCTCGTCGAGCCGGGCGAAATTCAAGAGCAGGGAGCCCATTACCTCCAGCGACTGGAGCGGCCGCAAGACCTGCATTCGGTGGCCGCCGTGTTCGAGCACGTCTGCCGCTTCCCCTCGGTGACCACTTCGGCGGTGGCCGCCGGCTCGTTGGAGACGACCTGCCGGCTGAAAATCGAATCCGTGGAGCGGTTCAGCGGCCATGTCGACAAGATCCGCGAGGAACTGGACGACGTCGGCGCCGGCCAAGAGGTGTTTCTCGTCTGCCAGACCGAGGCCGAGATCCGCCGTCTGGCCGACCTCTTCGCCGCCACGCGGCTGGCGCAGCAAGGGCGGCTGTACTTTCCGCTGGGCGCATTGCACAACGGTTTTTGCCTGGTGTCGGAACAGATCGTGCTTCTCAGCAGCGGCGAACTGTTCCGCCGCAGCGATCTGACGCGGCCGGCGCGGCGACGTCTGGGCCGCGTCATCGACAGTTTCCTCGATCTTCACGAGGGCGACCTGGTGGTCCACGTCGGCCACGGCATCGCCCGCTACCGCGGGCTCAAGTTGCTGGAGAAGAACGGGCAGGTCGAAGAACACCTGGAGCTCGAGTTCCAGGGTCGCACGAAGCTTTACGTGCCCACGACGAAAATCGGCCTGGTGCAGAAGTACGTCGGTGGCAGCAAGGGCCGGCCCATGCTGGCCCGCTTGGGCGGCCACACCTGGGGAAAACAAAAGGAAAAGGTCCAGGCGGCCGTCAGCGACATGGCCGCCGACATGCTGCAATTGCAGGCCGCGCGGGCCACGCGCCCCGGCATCAGCTTCCGCGTCGATACCGAGTGGCAGCAGCAATTCGACGCCTCCTTTCCCTACAAGGAGACCGCCGACCAATTGACCACCATCGCTGCGGTCGGGCACGACATGAGTCAGCCGCGGCCCATGGATCGCCTGCTCTGCGGCGACGTCGGCTACGGCAAGACGGAGGTTGCCATGCGCGCCGCCTTCAAGGCCGTGGACGCCGGTTACCAGGTGGCCGTGTTGGTGCCGACGACCATCTTGGCCGAGCAGCATCTGCGCACCTTCACCGCGCGGATGGCCGAATTCCCCATCCAAATCGCGGCCCTCTCGCGGTTTGCCACCCGCAAGGAGCAGGGCGGGATCGTCGCGGGGCTGGCCGATGGCTCGATCGACATCGTGGTCGGCACGCACCGCTTGGCGCAGCCCGATATCCGCTTCCATAACCTGGGGCTGGTGATTATCGACGAGGAGCAACGCTTCGGCGTGGAGGTGAAGGAGCGGCTCAAGGCGCTGCGGCACACCGTCGACGTGTTGACCATGACGGCCACGCCCATCCCGCGCACGCTGCACATGAGCCTCCTGGGCCTGCGCGACATCTCCAACCTGGAAACGCCCCCCGAAGACCGCCTGGCCGTGGAGA
>CAYYBU010000666.1:0-2666 GCA_964469945.1 uncultured Planctomycetaceae bacterium | reverse complement strand
ACTGGGCCAGAACGCCCCGGCGGCCGGCTCCTTGCTTGCCTGCAATGGCGAAGATTCCTCGCCGTCGATTTCCGAGACGCTGGCTGACCAGTCGCCGTGTGCCGGTTGCTGTGACCTGGGCGGCTGTCAGTCGTGTTGTTTTCCGCGATGGACGGCCTCGGCCGACTTCATCATCCTGGACCGGCTCGGCACCGTCAATCAAACGCTTGTTACCAGCTATCCCGTTCCTCCTCCTCCCCCGCCTTCTCAGTTGGTCGCCGGCACGGGCACCGAAAGGCTCACCAGCGGCGATCTCAACCAAGGCTTCTGCGGCGGACCGAGGGTAGACTTGATTCGCCACGGCGATAGTGGCTACGACTTGGAATTGGCGTATTTTCAGATCGACGGCTGGCACAGCGATCAAACTATTGTGCCCGCCGATCCGCAAAACTGGCGCTGGCTGACCATGTCGTGTCCCGGCGGCTTTCTGCAAGCCAATGAAGGTCGTGGCCAAGGAATGGCATGGCAGTATGCCACGAAGCTTTATGATGCCGAGTTGAACGTGCGCTGGAACCCTTGGTGCCGCGTAACCATGTTGGCCGGATTCCGTTGGATCAACCTGGGTGAAAACCTTCAGGGCGCATTGGAGCCTCCCACCGTCTGGTGGGAACCGCCTTTCTGGAATACCACGACGACCAACAATCTCTATGGTTTCCAGATCGGTACGGATTGGAAAATCTGGGAGCGCGGTCGCTTTTCGATTGACGGGCTGGTCAAGGCCGGGATTTGCGACAACGACGCGGAAGAGAACACCGGAGTCAGCACCATGAAAATCGTCAGACCGTCGTCGGCTTCGACCAACCATGCCGCCTGCGTCGGTGAAACCGGCTTGCAGTGCAAGTATCAAGTGACCCAAGGGCTTCTGCTCAAGGGCGGTTACGAAGCGATCTGGCTCGAAGGCGTTGCCTTGGCGCCCGGCCAAATCCAGGAAACGTATATGCCTACGCCAACAACCGCACAAGCCTTGGGCGTGAACTGCAACTCCGGCGTGTTTTATCACGGCGCCACCGTTGGCTTGGAGTATTCGTTTTAGAAATCGCGACGTGGCACGCGGCTGATTGAAAGGCCGCCCACCCCTGGGGAACCTCTATGCCGCCTGCGTGAGCGGCTCGCGGTGGGGCAACGCCACGCTTGTTTCAGTAACGGTTCACGGGGCGGGCGGGGACTGGTCCATTTTTCGGCCCCTGGGCGCGACTGGCAGGTTCGGCGTGGTCCGAAAACATGGACCTGTCCCCTTCTTCCTCGCTTCTCCGCCCCGACGCCCAGGCCACCTCTGCAAATGGGCCGTCGAGCATCCGGATCGCCCCTGGAACTCCCTTCGGGACGAGTAATCGGCGCACGGACTGGCATGTCGCCAGCCGCCTTGATAACATAGAAGCGTGCGATTCCTTGCCGTACGATTCTTCCTGCCTCACCCACCCACCTAATTCGCTCCCAGGATTGATTATCGTGAACCACCCTGAACCATCGGTGTGCGCGTATGTTCGTTCGATGATCGCCGGATCGGCGGCCTTGGTTTCCCTCGCGTGTCTCCTGCCATGTGCGCGTGCAGCGGATAAGGCATGGCCGCCGCCCAGCGGCGTGCCCATGACCGTCTGGGGCAAGCAGGTTTCTCCCGACAAGCCTGTGCTGCCGGAGTATCCGCGTCCGCAGATGGTGCGAAAGGAATGGCTCAATCTGAATGGAATGTGGGACTATGCGATCACCCCCAAGGCCGCGACGCAAACGCCGGCAAAATACGACGGTCGCATTCTCGTGCCATTTCCAGTGCAATCGGTTCTTTCCCAGGTCGCCAAGAAGATCGACAAGAACGAGCGGCTCTGGTATGCGCGGAAATTCGCGGTGCCCAAGAAATGGATGGGGCAACGCATCCTGCTTAACTTTGGCGCCGTCGATTGGGAGGCAACCGTCACGGTCAATGGGAAATGGGTCGGCCATCACACCGGTGGCTATGATGGTTTCAGCTTCGACATCACCGACGCCCTTAAGCCGTCCGGCGCGCAGGAACTGGTGGTGTCGGTCTATCATCCTATCGTCGGTGGCGAGCCCCACGGCAAACAAGAGATCCGTACCGGATACATCACGTATACGGCGGCGACGGGCATTTGGCAGACGGTCTGGTTGGAACCGGTGCCCATCGCTCATGTCGATCATCTGAAACTGATTTCGGATATTGATAACGGACGTTTGCATCTGGTGGTGGCTACCGGGTCTGGCATGACCGCGGGCCAAACGGTGGAAGCCATCGTGATGGATGGCGAGAAGGAAGTCGCCCATGGCTCCGGCTTCCCGGGCCAAGCGATGTCCATTGCCATTCCCAACGCCAAACTGTGGTGGCCGGAAACGCCCTTTCTCTACGATCTGAAAATCACGCTCAAGCAGGATGGGAAGATCGTGGATGCGGTGGGCAGTTATTTCGGCATGCGCAAGATATCGGTCGGCCCGGACAAGCAGGGCATCACGCGCATGTTGCTCAACAACCAGTACATCTTCCAAAACGGCCTTCTGGACCAGGGCTATTGGCCGGACGGCGTCTACACCGCGCCGACCGACGAGGCGCTGCGCTTCGACGTCGAGATGACGCGGAAGCTGGGCTACAACATGCTCCGCAAGCACGTCAAGGTGGA
>CAYYBU010000665.1:0-2678 GCA_964469945.1 uncultured Planctomycetaceae bacterium | reverse complement strand
CCGCTGTGAACTGTTGGCCGACTTGGGACTCAACGCCCAAGGTATCGCCCGCGTCTGCCGTGAGTTGGCCGGCAGCGCCGCGCAGCAACCGCTGGCCGCCGGCCGCAATGGTCATCCTCGTGCCAATTGCTCGCCCGGATAATGTATCCGGCACACGCCGTGTGCCGTTGCGGTCGGCACATGGAGTGTGCCCGGACACCGTGAAACCCCGACATTTTTACCTCTTACCTCGCCGGTCACCATGAAGCCGCTCCCAGTGCAACCCCCCAGCCCACCGGCGGATCGGCCCCTGCGAGTCGTGCTGCTCAGCGCGGCGGGGCAACGGCCGCAGGTGGTTGCCGAGGCCCAACGGTTGCGACCGCGAATCGAAGCCTGTGCCGAGATCGTGGCCGCCGACTTTCACGGCGTGCAAGATATTTCGCCCATCGACGCCGACGTGGCCGTGGTGCTCGGCGGCGATGGTTCGATCCTCCGCGCCGTGCATCAGATGGGCGATCGGCAATTGCCGGTCATTGCCGTGAATCTGGGAAAGCTGGGATTTCTGGCCGATATTTCCCCGGCGGAACTGCCCCAGGTGCTGCGCGATTTTCATGCCGGCAAGCTCAGCGTGGTCGAACACTTGATGTTCGACTGCCGCGTGATGCGTGGCGGAGAAGTGTGTACCCGCCGCGTGGGGCTCAATGAAACGGCCATCGTCAGCGGGGCGCCGTTTTCGTTGATGGAAGTCCATCTTTACGTTGACTCGGAACTGGTAACTACTTATAGTTGCGACGGCTTGATTATCAGCACGCCCGTGGGATCGACGGCCCATAGCCTCTCGGCGGGCGGGCCGATCTTGCGCAAGGACCTGCAGGCGTTCGTCATCATGCCGATCAGTCCCCACACGCTGACCAATCGCCCCGTGGTGGATTCGGCTGGCCGGGTGTATGAAATGGTGGTGGCCCGGCCCAGGGCAGATACTTCCGTGGTGGTGGACGGCCAGGTGTTGTGTACTTTGCAAGCCGGCGACCGGGTGCGCGTCCAACGGGCCGCCTCGCGATTCAAACTGGTGGCCGCCCCGGGCCACAGCTATTACCAAACCCTGCGGGAAAAACTGGGCTGGAGTGGACAACTCAAACTCAACGGCGGGACCGGATGATCTCCGTAGGTCAGGCTGTGCCTGACGGGGTTTGTAATGGGCATTGCCCACCCTGCAACTCGAAAGGATGCGAGCAAAATGATCGGACAACGGATAGGCCGATACGCGAACTTAAGCTCGAAGCGCAAGCGAGGGACGCCACGGGGCGCCACCGCTGGCCCGTCCAGCAGTGCCCCTGCAAACACGGCCCGACAGGCCGGGCACCGCGCCTTGCGCGATCGTGGCGCCCGAGGGTTGATCTGTGCGGGCTTAGTGCTGTTGGTCCTGTTGCTGCTATGCGGGCCGGCCTGCGCCACTGAATCGGACGCGCCGAAATCCGCCGCGGCCGAGAAATACACCCTGCGTTATAAATTCCAGCCCGGCGAGACGCTGTGCTGGAACGTCGAGCATCGCTGTAAGGTCCGCACGACGGTCTCCAACAGCACGCAGACGGCCGAAACGACCAGCCTCTCCGAGAAAGTTTGGCGCGTCCGACAGGTGCTGTCCGACGGCTCGGCCACCTTCGAGCACCTGGTCCAATGGGTTGACATGCGGCAGACCCTGACCGGCCGCCGCGAGGTTCACTACGACAGCCGCGCGGATTCCGTGCCCCCGCGCGGTTTCGAGCAGCTTGCGCAAACGGTCGGCGTGCCGCTGTCGATCGTGACCCTGGACGCCCGCGGCAAGGTCCTCCATCGCAAACGCGCTCCCCTCAAGGCGGCCGCCGGTGGCGAGGGCGAAATGACCATCCAGTTGCCCGAGGAGCCGATTGCCGTCGGTGGCCAGTGGTCGTCGTGCCACGACGTCGAGCTGCCGCAGCCGGGCGGCGGTGTGGTAAAGATCAAGACGCGTCAGGTCTTTGCCCTGGAGGGCGTCAAGACGGGCGTGGCCACTATTCGCGTCGCCACCCAGATCCTTTCGCCGGTCCACGATCCGGCGATTGCCTCGCAGTTGATTCAGTACCAGTCGGCCGGCACGGTGCGGTTCGACATCGACGCCGGGCGGGTTTTGGGCCAGCAGATGGATGTCGACAAGGGGGTGGTGGGTTTCCGCGGCGAGGCCAGCAGCATCCACTATCTGACTCGTTTCACCGAGGAGTTCTCGCCCGGCGAAACCGCGGTCGCTGCCCGGCCGGTCAGTGGCAAGTGAATCTTGGGCCGGGATTTAGGGGACTGTCCGCCTCGGTCGCACGGCTGGCACAGAAAACCATATAGGCCCGCACTGAGCGGGAAAGCCGCCTCGGCTGATGTTTCGGTACATGGTTATAGGAAAATTTCCTGGACAAGTCTTTGCGGGCGCGGTAAAACAATCCCTGTCAGCGTTCTTCGTCAGTCGGGGTACTGTCGCGGAGACTATCGAGTCATGGTATCGGGGGCGTTCTCGCCGCCGTCTCGTGTTGCACCGGGCGCGCCCCTTATTCTGTTTCGGAACTCTTGTATCTCTAATATTGGCAAGCAGGGACGAATTGGCGGCAACCGCCAGTAACGAACGGATGAAAATCAGTGATGATGATACTATAACCGCCGCGTGTTAAGGCCCCTTGCCGGTGGACTAAGTTTGA
>CAYYBU010000664.1:0-2690 GCA_964469945.1 uncultured Planctomycetaceae bacterium | reverse complement strand
ATAGGTGAATTGCACGCGGTCGGGGACGAAGACGCCCTTGCCCTTGGGCGGGAAGGCGAACGTATTCTTGTCGAAGCGTTCCGCGAGCGCGAACTTGGTGGGGGCATCTTCGCCATCGACCCAGATCATGGCTACCTTGTTGTCCGTCAGGACGCCACGGCGGCGATGGGTCTGCCTGGCTTGGTGGCGTCCTTGGGGTTGTCAGCCGCGATTACGCTACCCGTCCACAATGCCGCTGCCAGAAAGATTGCCGCCCTTCGCATCGGTGTCTCTCCTCATGTTTTGAACGTGTCGGGTTGGAAAAGGTGGCCGGAACGGCGGCCACGCCCCACCATTATATGCCGGAAGTGGACGATCCGGCACCCCCGGGGGCTGGGAACGCCGAAATGCCCGGGGATAACGTGGCTCCGGGGCGGGTTTCTCGGGTTTGCGCCGGTTTCCGGCTTGCATTTCTTCCCGAACCGGCTCTAATTGCCCAGTCCCCTGTCGTAAACAGACACGTTACCCGAACGTGAAGGAATTACGCATGACTCACACCACGCTATTCTCCCGGAATGCCGGCATCTTGGTCGCACTTGCCTGCGGCGGGGCGATGGCGCAGGAGCGGTCGATCGCGGGTCAAGATGGGGGTTCTCCCGTCTCCAGGTCAACCGCCGTGGAATCGACCGTTGCCCCGGTGCGGACTTACCAATTGCTATTCTCCACCTACTTCGGCGGCTCGGGCGGCGACCTCCTCCGCGACATGACGGTGGACGGCCAAGGCAACATCTATGTCGCGGGCATTGCTGGTTCGGGTGATTTTCCGAGAACCCCCGGCGATATTCCGGGGCAATCCCGAAAAGCGGGTGGCGCCATGCTTGCGAAGTTCAGTCCGACCGGCAAGCTGATCTGGTCCAAGGTCGTCGGGGCGCTCGCCGGCGAGAGCAGCTACCTTTACAGCGTCAAAGTGGATAGCGCCGGTTTCGTGTTCGTGGCTGGCCGCATGGCTCCTGGCTTTCCCACCACTCCAGGAGCATTCCAGCCAACCACTGCCCACCCCTGCGGCTTCGTCGGTAAGTTAAAACCCGACGCCTCGACCTGGGTCTGGGCTGGTTACGTCGGCACGGGCTATGCGGCCCGCGACATGACGATGGACGACCGGGGCGACATCTACTGCATCCTCGACTACTTTGCCGAGAGCAAGGAAACACTGCCGGCGGAGTGGTTCGCCAATGCCTATCAGAAGACCCCGCACGGCGGCGGCAACCATTTCGGCAGGTCGGATGCAGGGGTGATAAAGATCTCCAATGACGGCAAGGTGCTTTGGGCGACTTGGATCGGCGGGTCCAAGGGGAACGATTGGGTCGCCTCCCTGGGCGTGGGCGCCGACCACTGCCCAGTCCTGCTGCTGCGGGCATACTCCAAGGACATGCCGACGACTGCCGGGGGCGCCGGGCCGACCAATACAGCCCTGTCGCTTCCAGGCGAAGGCTGGCTGGGCAAGCTATCAAACGACGGGTCGCGGTTGCTCTTCGGCACGTATATCGCCGACGCCTATCCGCGGACTCATAACCTGGCGCTGGATCGCCAGGGCAACACCTTTGTCTGTACATGCACGAAAAAGTGGCCAGTGACACCGGGGGCCTTTCAGACCAAATTCGGCGGCGGACCGGAGGATTTCGGCGTGGCGAAGTTCTCGTCCAAAGGCCGACTCCTGGCCGCGACGTACCTGGGCGGAAACGGGGAGGAAATTAACGGTCCCGACCAGATTGCGGTCGATGCCGATGGCAACGTGGTCGTGGCCGGCAGCAGCAGTTCGACCGATTACCCCGTCACCGCAGGGGCCTTCCAGTCCCGCAATGCCGGTGCCGGAGGGAAGTATCCCTATGACGGGGTGGTGTCCATGCTGTCCAACGACCTGAGCAGATTGCTTTACTCGACCTACATCGGCGGCACCGGCGACGAGATGGCCCGCGCCTGCTGCTTTGGTTCGGACGGGATGCTCTACGTCGGCGGGGTTACGACGAGCAGGGACTTCCCCGTGAAGAATGCGTACCAGAAGAAATACGGCGGCGATCCGGGATTCGGTTCGACTCCCAACGGCGGCAAGTTCTCCGTGGGTTGGGGAAATGGCGACTGCTGGCTGGCCAAGTTCCGACCGGCCTCGGCGACTGTCGAAATCAGACCCAGGCGAGGAACCGAGAACAGGTGAAGCGAGACATCAGGCGAGTCTGAACCATGCGACATCGGCTCGGGGTGCGTCCCGGAGGGCAGGCTTTCGCCGACAACTGCGAGTAGCCGATGTCTGCACCGAAGAACATTGTCAGTGGCCGTGTGGAACCGGAGGTGAACACGTACCGATTACTGGTGAGGCCGGTCTTTCCGCAGCATCGAGACCGCAACGGGGGAGACGATCGCCGATGACGTCGTCCGGTGATAGTGGCGGGAGATCCCAGCCAGAATATCATCTTTCGGGGCCAGCGCAATGGCAATGGGGCATTGCAACGTAAGTTTCAGCTCATCCATTCTCCGCGGCCCCGGCGGTGTATCGACGGCGACCGTCACGATCCCATCATGAACTGCCACCGGCAAGACCCGCTTCTTCCAGGCAATCGCTTTGGGAATCAGGGCAAGAATCGCCGCTGGGATTTGGAGCTTTTCCAGATCAAGGAATTCGAAACCCAGTTTCCCTGCCTGATCCGTGCAGGCGT
>CAYYBU010000663.1:0-2694 GCA_964469945.1 uncultured Planctomycetaceae bacterium | reverse complement strand
CCACGAAAAGCGAAAGGACCCAGTGAATCGCAACAAAAGAGGCCCTAACAAAACTCCCCTCGCCCCTTGCGGGACAGGGGCGGGGGTGAGGGGTTCCGGTGTTCTGTTAGGGCCTCCACGCCCACCCGCCTTATCCTTCCCCGAGCCTGAAGTTCCTACCCGAGGAGAGAATCGATGAGTCTTCTGTGTACTGCTGGTCTATGGACGGTGTTGCTGGCCGCCGCCGGCCCCAAAGCCGATCTATACGTGGCCCCCAACGGCAATGACGCCTGGTCGGGAACCCAGCCCGCGCCGGCCCACGGTGATGGCCCGCTGGCCAGTTTGGACGGCGCACGCCGGGCCGCTCGCAAGCTCAAGCAGGCCCAGCCCGGACGCGGCGAAGCGATCCGCGTGCTCATTCGCGGCGGCACCTACTTCCTGCCGCAAACCGTCACCTTCACCGCGGAAGATTCCGGGACCCCCGCCGCGCCGATAGTCTATGCCGCGTGGCCGGGCGAGGAGCCCATCTTCAGCGGCGGGGTGGCCGTCACCGGCTGGACGCTGGCCCAGCGCGGCCGCTGGCAAACCACGCTGCCCGAAGTGGCGGCCGGCCGTTGGTGGTTCTCGCAACTCTACGTCAACTCGCAGCGGCGCTACCGGCCCGCCTGGCCCCGCGACGGCTACGCGTTTATCGACGCCGCGATCGACGGGACCAAGCATGGACGCCAGGATCGCTTCCGCTTCAAGGGCGGCGACCTCCGCGACGATTGGAAAAATCTCCAACAAGTGGAGTTGCTGGCCATTCATAGCTGGAGCATGTCGCGAATTCCCATTCAGCAGATCGATGCGACGCAACGGATCGTGACCTTGGCCGGCTCGACTTGGGGCTCGCCCTGGGCCGATTTGAAGCCCGGCGGTTGGTATCGTGTGGAGAACGTGGCCGAGGCCCTCGAACAACCGGGCCAATGGTATCTCGATCGCCCCACGGGCGTTCTCACGTATCTGCCGCTGCCGGGCGAAGATCTCCGCCGCGCCCAAGTGATCGCCCCGCGGCTGCCGCAGTTGCTGCTGCTGGCGGGCGACGTCGAACGGGGGAAGTTCGTCGATAATCTGTTCTTCCGCGGACTGACATTCGCCCACAACGCTTGGAACGTGCCCCCGCGAGGCTACAGCGCCGGGCAGTCGGAGTCGCCGTTGGACGGGGCCATCACCGCCCGCAACGCCCGACATTGCCGGCTGGAAAACTGCATCGTCCGCCACACGGCCACCTACGCCGTGGACCTCGGGCCGGGCTGCCGCGAGGATGTGATTGATGGCTGCGAACTGTTCGACCTGGGGGCGGGCGGCGTGAAGATCGGATCGGAACGGCGCTACGCCGAGCCTGATTCCCCCAAGTATGCCGGCGGCTGCGTGGTCCGCGACACGCTGGTCGCGCATGCCGGCCGCTTTCACCCGGCGGGCGCGGGCATCTGGATCGCCAATGCCTCGTACAACCTGATCGAGCACAACGAGGTGGTCGATCTGTACCAGTTGGCCATCTCCGTCGGTTGGCAATGGGGACCCGGATTCAGCCCCACCCACCACAATACCATCGCCTACAACCACCTGCACGATATCGGCCAGGGCGTGACGTCCGACATGGCCGGCATCTACACCTTGGGCCAGTCGCCGGGCACCACCGAGCGTTTCAACCTGATTCACGACGTGAGCCGCGCCCGCTACGGCGCGTGGGGAATCTATTTCGACGAGAGCAGCGCCTTCGTGGTGGCCGAGAAGAACGTGGTCTACCACACCGAGGACGCCCCCTTCCATCTCCATTACGGCAAGGAGAATATCCTCCGCAACAACGTTCTGGCGCTGGGGCACAACGATCAGATCCAGATCTCGCAGCCGAAAAAGAGCGGCCCGCTCACCATCGAGCGCAATCTGTTCTATTGGCGCGAAGGGAATTTCCTCAAGGGCAAGCCGCACGCGCAAGTCGTTTTCCACAACAACCTCCTCTGGCTGGCCGGTGCGGCCGGGCCGTTGAAGCTCCGCGGCGCATGGACGCTCGATGCGCTGCGCGAGCGTGATCCGGGCCTGGTCGTGGCCGATCCGCTGTTCGTGGATCCCGAGCACGGCGATTTCCGCCTCCGCCCGGGCTCGCCGGCCGACCGCATCGGCTTCGAGCCGTTCGACATCAGCACGGCCGGCCGCCTCACCAAGATCGCGCGTACGGCCGCCCTGCCCGCGGTGCCGCGGGCGTTTCCGCCGGCGCCGCCCATTCCGGCGGTCGTCATCCACGAGGATTTCGAATCGCTCAACGTGGGCCAGATGTTGCCGGGCGCTACCCTCATGGCGGCCAACAGCCGGGCCGATGCCCACGTGACCGACGAGGCCGCGGCCAGCGGCAAGCACAGCCTGAAGTTCACCGACGGTCCCGAGGGCGAGATCTTCTTTCCGCACGTATTCATGAACGTGAAATACGCTTCGGGCACGGTCCGCATGGCCTTCGACCTGCGGGTCGAGCCCGGGGCCCGGCCACAGTTCGAGTGGCGCGACACCGACCCCTGGTACAAGTCGGGCCCGTCGCTGGATATCCTCGCCGACGGCACGTTGCGGGCCAGTGGAAAACCGCTGCTGAAGATTCCCTATGGCCGCTGGTGCCACGTCGAAATGCGGTGCGGCCTGGGCCCCCAGGCCAACGGCCACTATCAACGGCGGCTCACTTTGCCC
>CAYYBU010000662.1:0-2698 GCA_964469945.1 uncultured Planctomycetaceae bacterium | reverse complement strand
CCCTCGTCCAGTTCGCCGCGATGCCAGTCGGTTTCGGCCAAAGCCAGCGCCGGGATGAGCAGCGTGTCGTAGACCTCGACGAGCGGCTTGTTCCCAAGATCCTCGTCGACCAATTCGGCGGCTTCTTCTTGATCTCCGGCCAGGAGCCGCTGATAGACGCGCCGCTTGGGCTCGAACACCGGCTCATTCCCCAGCAGAGTGTCCAAGAAGGACAGTTGGGGAACGTGCTTGCCGATCACCAGCAGGCACACGGTCAAGGGGGTTGCCAGCAGCAGTCCCACAATGCCCCACAACCATGTCCAGAAGACCGCCGCCACCAGGACCGCTACCGCCGAAACGCCGGTGCCCTTGCCATAGAGCCAAGGCTCAAGGACATTCCCGCAGAACAACTCCAGGACCACGAACAGCCCCAGCGTGAGAATGGGCGCCAGCCAGCCCGCCGAGATGGCCATTGCCAGGCAGATCGGCGCCGCGGCGGCAAGCCACGAGCCGATGTAGGGAATGAACCGCAAGGTGGCGGCCAGGATGCCCCACAGGATGGCGTTGGGAACGCCGATCAGGTAAAGCCCGATGCCGACCGTAATGCCGAAGGTAAGATTGACGAGAAGCAGCATGGAGAGGAATCGGCTGACCCGTTTGGCGGCGTCTTCCAGCATTTGAGTGGTCACGGTCACTTGACCTTTTCCCACCAGCCGGATGAAGCGATCGCGCAAGTCCTCGCGGCGGACCAGGAAGAAAACCACCAGCACGACAACGATGCCGGCCCCACCCAGCCCTTCGACCAGTCTGCCGAACGTTCCACCGAGGAGTTGCAGGGGGCTCATCGGCGCGGAAAGAATGTGGACCGAATAAGGCCGCTCGTCCGTCCCCTGCGGTGCCTGGGCCGCTTCCGTTTGCGGGAGATGCCTGTCGACGCGTTCGGCGTTTTTGGTGACCTTGTTCAAGGCGGTCACGAAGTAGTCGTTCACCCCATGGAGCTTCGCTTGAATGTTGGCCTGGTATTCGGGCATTTTGGGGGCCAGATCCGTCATTTGCACCACGGCCATCCAGGCCGCCATGCCCAGTACGGCGAAGCCTAGGATGGCCGTAAACAGCACCGCCGGGATGCGGCCCAGCCTGCGCCGCTCCAGCCAGTCGCACAGCGGGCTGAAGAGGAAACTCAGCAGCACGGCGAGCGTCAAGGGAACCAGTACGCCCTTGGCCAGGTAGAGGGCCGCAACCACCACGGCGATCGACGCCAACATCCACGCGGATTTGGCGAATTGGTCCGCTGGTGCCATCGGTTCATCTTTCCTTAGGGTTCGCCAGCCCCTAGCGGTGTTTCCAAAAGCGACCGAGCAGCCAACCGATGCCGGCCGCTACGAGCACGGACCGCAACGGCCGCTGGCCGAGGAACTGCTCGCAGGCACACACGGCGCCGTGGACTGTGTCGCGGCCCTGCTGGCAGCATTCCGCGGCGGCTTCGCCCACTTGCCCAAGTTTCTCCTGGGCCGCGTCCCTGACGGTCTCGCCCATTTTCTGAAGGTCGTGAGTCACTTTCTTGGCCTGTTCGCCAAGCTGATCACGTGTGGTAGCCATTATGTTTTCCTTTCACCAGAGCGATTGTAATGACCGTGTTGAGATGTCGCACCTGACCGTCGCTAGTCCCAGAAAGGCCGCCTTCTGAGCCCGTGTCCCACAAAGGACAACACGGCGAGAATGAGGAAGACGACGAAAAGTATCTTGGCCCCTTCCCAGGAGAGAGCGGCCACTCCACCGAAACCGAGGAAGCCTGCGATCAGGGCAATGACGAGGAACACGATAGCAAGTCGTAACATGTCAAAGTCTCCTTGAAAGACGGTTGGGCTCGAGCAAAACAAAAAAGCCGACGCGATGGAACACCCGAAGGCGTTCGACCGCGTCGGCTTACTCTTCAACGAGCCCCCCGGCAGCGCCGAGTTGCTCTTCATCTAGTCGTCCGACGACTTCAATTCACTGCTGGCGGAGCGGCTTTCCTGCTGACTACCCCGCTCCCCGACGCTTTATTGTAGGGCACGGACTGGGGAAAACAAGGCTGTCAGGATAATGGACCAGTCCCCGGCAAAAATTGTCTATCGTATGAAAGTGAGGCCGGGGTCGTTGGGGTTGTCTCCCGCCAGCTTGAAGTTGAAGCGGTCGCTGGCCAGCGACACGACCTGGCCCACCATCATGGGATTAGCACCTTGCTTGAGAACCAGTAGGTTGTCGGCAACGGTATACGTGCCGCTGAACTGCTGCGGCTTGCCTTTGGCGTCCAGCGCCCAGGTGAACTTGCCATCGCCGGCCAGGGCCAATTTGATCGTGGCACTATCGGCACGCGTCGCGGTCCAGTTGCCCACGAGGCTTGACGCATCTGCCGGCTTCGCAACGGTCACCGACTGGCTCGCGATCGCCTGCTCGGCCGTATCCGGCGTGGAAATGCTTGTGAGCAATTGGGCGGACAACTGGTCCTTGGGATTCAGTCGCACGACGTCCTTGAGTTGTGTGGCGGCCGCATCGGTGTACCCACACGTCAAGTAGTGCTCGGCCAGCAGGAATTTGGCCTCCGCTGCCGCCGGGTGTGATTTGGCGTACTGCTCCAAGGCGCGGAGTTGCTCGGTGTAGACATCCACGTTCGGATAGAGACCGCTCAGCGTCGTCCAATCCCAACCGGGACCGGCGGACAACACGGCATAGTCGG
>CAYYBU010000661.1:0-2700 GCA_964469945.1 uncultured Planctomycetaceae bacterium | reverse complement strand
CATCGAGAAGTTGTTGCACGATGCCGGCCGCACTGCGGCGCCCGCGGCGGCCCCCAAGGAAGCAGCGTCGAATCCCATGGCCGGCGAAGGAAGCCTTACCAACGGCGACATCGAGTTTCTCCTGAACCAGGCGGAACAGGCGCTGGAGTCGATCAACGCCGCCTCGGCCGGCGAGTTGCCGCAAGGCGTCCTTTCCTACCGCCTGCAGGAATTCTCCGGCACCACGGCGTCCAGCGAAAATGCCACCTTGGACCTGATCCGCGACGTGGAACTGGATCTGAAGATCGAACTGGGCCGCACCAACATGTACCTGGAGGACGTGCTCAAGCTCCGCAAGGGATCGGTCGTCCCCTTGGACAAACTGGCCGGCGATCCGGTCGACATTTACGTCAACGGCCGCTTGATCGCGAGGGGGGAAGTGCTGGTGCTCAATGATAATTTTTGCGTGCGCGTCGCCGAGTTGATCGCCGGCGCCAACGTGTTCGGGTAAGAAACGGGGCTGTGGTGCAGGCGTCTCGCCCGACTTTTGCGTTGCGTACATCACGCTTTGCATGGTCGTGACACCCACACCAAGAGCAATACTCTCGCGTATCGCTAGGATCGGCCGGCCCGACGGGCGAACTTTAGAGAAAATCGCAAGGAAGGGCAAGGATGCCTCCGCTGACAAAATATCTCGCATGGATGGTCATCGCCGCTTGCCCGGCCGGGCTGCTGGCCCAGATGCCAGGGTCCCACGGCGGCGAGTTCTCCCGACCGGAAATGGCTTCGGCCGTGCCGACTAATGGGGTTCCCGACGGTAGCGGTGTCCGTGGTGGTTTGCAGCAAAACGTGCCGAGTGCCGCCGTCGGCTCGTCCAACCCTGTTTTCGGCACGGCTGGGCAAGCCGCCAGTGGCGCCCCGCGGCTAGATGCGTCCGGGCCGCAGAGCAATGCCGCAACGTCCATCCCGCTGCCGGCGCCCCGCCACGAAGCCCCGGTGGCTTTGTCGCCGAAGGGGCGGAGCGGTCGTGGCGATGCCAGCAAGCCGCCCGGCGGCCTGACGGCGCTGTTGACCATGGGCGGCAGCCTGGTGCTGGTACTGGGGTTGTTCTTCATCGTCACATGGCTGCTGCGGCGGACTTCGTCCAAGGGATCAGCCCTCTTGCCCGGCGAAGTGGTGGAGGTGCTCGGCCGCGCTCCCCTGGCCGGCCGCCAACAGATGCATCTGCTGCGCTGCGGCAACAAGCTCTTGCTGGTCTCGGTCACACCGACCGGGGCGGAGACGCTCACCGAAGTAACCGACCCGCTGGAGGTGGATCGCCTGGCGGGACTATGCCGCCAGGCCCAGCCGCACAGCGCCACCGCCACCTTCCGCCGCGTGTTTCAACAATTGGGCTCCCCCGGAGAAAACCGCGATGCCTGATACCACTGCATTCTCCGCCCGCTGGCGCGGCCGCCCACGCTGCCTGATGGCCTATGCGGCCGTCGCGCTGGCCTGCCTGACGCTGTTGGGCTCGGCCCACGCCGCCGACGCGCCGAATCATCCCTTGACCATCCAGATGCCGCAAGGCCTGGCGGCCGGACCCGAGGGCTGGACCAGCCCCGAGGGACTCGGCTCCGCGATCCAGGTGATGTTGTTGCTCACCGTGCTCAGCCTGGCGCCGGCGGTGTTGTTGATGACCACCTGTTTCGTTCGCATCGTCGTAGTGCTCAGCCTGTTGCGACAGGCCGTCGGCACCCAGCAACTGCCGCCCAGCCAGGTGATCACCTCGCTGGCCCTGTTCATCAGCCTGTTGATCATGTCGCCGGTGTGGAAGCAGGTTTACGACGACGCCGTCGTGCCCTATACGCAGCACCAGATCGGCCTGGAACAAGCGTGGAAGGCGGGCGTGGCCCCCATCCGCCGCTTCATGAGCATGCAGATCGAACGCACCAACAATACCGACGACGTGCGGCTGTTCCTCGACTACCTGCCCGGCCATCCCAACCCGACCAGTTATGAGGAGGTCCCCTTGCAAGCCCTCCTGCCGGCCTTCATGCTCAGCGAACTGAAGACAGCCTTCCTCATCGGTTTCCAGATCTATCTGCCCTTCCTCATCCTCGACATGGTGATTGCCAGCGTGATGGTGTCGATGGGCATGTTGATGTTGCCGCCGGTGCTGGTGTCGCTGCCCTTCAAGATCCTCTTGTTCGTGCTGGTCGACGGCTGGCACCTGGTAGTGCAGATGTTGATGGAAAGCTTTCAACCGTTCACCTGACGGAACCGCGACTCCCCTCGCCCGCCTGTCGCCCGCGACCGGCAGGTGAAGAACAGAGGGTGAGGGCGGCTTGGTTCTGACAGATAGCCTTATCCTTTTGCAGGGCCCAACTATGGACACGCAAAGCGCGATCGACCTGGCTCGGAATGCCCTGTGGACCAGCCTGCTGATCGGCTCGCCGGTGCTGCTGGTCGGGTTGGCCGTCGGTCTGGTGATCGGCCTGCTGCAGGCGCTGACGCAAATCCAGGAGCAGACCGTGGCCTTCGTCCCCAAGATCGTGGCCATGATGCTGGTGCTGGGGCTCACGCTCCCCTGGCTCATCACGCAGATGCTGCAATACTCCAGCGAGCTGATCTCCAGCATTCCCAGCAGGCTGTGATCCCATGGACTGGCTGCGCCAATTCGACGCCGAACATTTTCTGCTGTTCACCCTCGTTTTCACCCGGGTAAGCGGCCTGTTGATG
>CAYYBU010000660.1:0-2713 GCA_964469945.1 uncultured Planctomycetaceae bacterium | reverse complement strand
CCCGCAAGCGGGCGAGGGGAGGCGTACAGCCGCGCGTCGCCCTCATCTCTCATCTCTCATCTCTCATCTCTCATCCCTCATCCCTCATCCCTTCCTTTAAGAATTCCATCGCCCGCCGGGCGGCCGCCGGGGCCTCGTGGCTGTGGCGGCTGAGCTCCACGTACACGCCGGACGAGTAGCTGGCGGTGGCCAGGGCGGCGAAAATCGGCGGAAAGTCGATCTCCCCGGCGCCAAACATGAGGTGCTCGTGGACGCCCGCCCGCATGTCTTCCAGGTGGACATTGGCCAACTGCGGCCCCCAGCGGCCAATCGCCGCCGCGATAGGCCCTTCGCCCTGGCAATGGACGTGGCCGACGTCGAGCGTCAGTCGCAAGGCGGGGTCTGCGAGCCGCGTGCATAATTCCTCGTAGCCGCCGAGCGTGTCGATGAGCATTCCCGGCTCGGGCTCGAACGCCACCGGCACGTCGCGGGCCGCCGCATAGGCGAGCACTTGCCGCAATCCCTCGACCAGATGGTCCATAGCCTCCGGCCGTGTCATCGCCTCGCGGAGTACGCCCGACCAGAGCGACACGCAGTCGCTCTGCAACTCGGCCGCGCAGTCGATGGCATAGCGGTAAAAATCCAGGCGGCGGGCGCGGCCCTGGGCGCTGGGACTAATCAGCGTCGGCTCATGCTTTTCCAGCGGGTCCAAAAGGAAGCGGGCGCCGGTCTCGATCACCGTATGCAGCCCAAGCTCGTTCAGCAAGTGTTGCAGGCGCCTCATGCGGTGCGGGCCGTAGCGGCCGTAAGGCGGCAGCGCCCCGTGATCGACGGTAATGGCCACGCCGCCATAGCCGATCGCGGCCAGCAGGCGAATGGCGTCGAACAGCTCGTGATGAGCCATGCCGTTGGTGTTGTAGCCGAGGAACATAGGGAATTGGTTGGTCGTTTAGTGTGCCAAATACAGGTCTGTAGGGAACGCCCTCCGTGGCGTTCCGCTTTGTCGGCAACGCCCGGAACGCCACGGAGGGCGTTCCCTACAGGTTTCTAGGTACTTTTCAGGAATCGTCCCAAAAACATCGCCGGCAGGAGGAAGGCCAGGATCACCACGGCCCAGTGAATGTCGCGGGCGGCCAGGCAGGCGGCCGCGTCGAGGATCACCAAGGACATGATGCCGTTGGCCACGGCGATTTGCACCCGCACGGGCGTCGGTTCGATCACGGCCCAAACGCAACGCCAGCCGATCATGGCCCCCAGCAGCGTCATGAGGAGATACCAGTGTTCAGGCTTGTTCTCCAGTAATCGCGAACTCATTTGCGGCAAGCCGGCCAGCAGGCCGATGCCGGCCAGCATGACCAGCGCGGCCGCCAGCAGTTGCCGGCGATCACTTTCTTCGGCCTCGTTGCGGGCCAGCCAGGTGAGGCCCATGATATAGGTGCCGATGGCTCCGGCCACCAGCCAATGCTCGGCATGGAACGACCCGACCAACACGCTCATACCCAGCAGCACGTTGAGCGACCGGCACGCGCCCATGCCCACGGGCCCCAACCAGGTCCGCTTCAAATACGTGTCGTACAGCACGATGCAGCCCGCCAGCAGCGTGCCGATCAGCCCGGGACGGCATTGCTCCAGCACGCCGCCGTGAGCCGAACCGCCGCACAGTGGCACCAGCCATGTCAGCAGCACTCCCAAGCCCAACAGCAGCCCGGCCAGGCGGGCGGCGGTGCGAAGCAAAATGCGGCCCGAGGGGATGGGCCGGTCGGGACGCTCGTTGCGATCGAGATCCACATCGCAGACGTCGTTGAGCACCACGCCGCCGGCGTAGAGCAGCGTCGAGGCCGCCACCAACAGCAACGGCGTGCCGGCGTGGGCCGCATCCAGGTGCCACGCGTCATCGAAGGCCTCCGGCGTCTGCACGAAGAGAAAACCCATGGTCACGTCGGCCATGGCGGTGAACAGGTTGGGCAACCGCACCAACTCGAAGAAATCCCGCAGCGGCGAACTGCGCTCGGTGTCGGCATTCATGGCAGGTTCCTATGTTCCAAAGGCCGCAAGCGTATTTTTTTCCGGTCCCCTCGCCCTCTGGGAGAGGGTTAGGGTGAGGGCTGACCTCTTGCCGGTTATTCGCCCTCACCCTCGCCCTCTCCCGGCCTGTCGCTGCGACGGGCGGGAGAGGGGACAAGATGTTCACGGCAGGTTACTTGCGATCGCCTCCAAATGGGCCTTGGCCTCGCGGCCAGCCTGGTCGGGATCGTCGATGTAGGGATACAGTTCCACGGTGATCCAGCCCTGGTAACCGCTACGGGCAATCTCCCGCAAGACGGCGGGAAAGTCAATCGCCCCCTGGCCGGGAACCAGGTGGGCATGTTTCCGCGTGGCGGCAATGTCTTCGATGTGATAATGCTTGGTGTGCGGGGCCATCCGCGCGATCCAGTCCTGCGGATCCTCGCCCATGCAATAGGCATGGCCGATGTCGAAATTCAGGCCCACCCAGGGCGAATCGATGCGCTGGGCCAGTTCCAGGTACTGCTCGAAACGTTCGATCAACAGGCCCGGCTCGGGCTCGATCAGCAGCAGCACCTCCAGACGCTGGGCCACCTCCACGCAGGGCATCAGCTCGTCGTAGAAACGCTTGGCGGCGGCCTGCCAGGTTTGTCCGGCCGGCAGCGGCCCGCCCGGCTCGGTTTGAATCGACGGCGCGCCCAATTCCTTGGCCAAGGCCAACGCCCGCTTG
>CAYYBU010000659.1:0-2730 GCA_964469945.1 uncultured Planctomycetaceae bacterium | reverse complement strand
CTCGACTGCAGCCACCCGTAGGTGTCTGGGCAGTGTCTCAGTCCCAGTGAGTGGGGTCATGCTCTCACACCCCATACCCATCAACGCCTTGGTAGGCCATTACCCCACCAACAAGCTAATAGGACGCGGGCCCCTCCTCCGGCGGAATCACACCTTTGGTCCGGAGACATTATCTGGTATTACCTACAGTTTCCCGTAGCTATCCCAGTCCTGAGGGCAGGTACCCACGAATTCCTCTCCCTTACGCCGCTTTCCTTCCCCTTGCGGGGAATTCTCGCTCGACTTGCATGCCTAATCCACGCCGCCAACGTTCATTCTGAGCCAGGATCAAACCCTTCAAAAAATGTAGCCTTATCCCGCCCCGGATTGCTCCGGTGCGGTTTATTAACTACGCAAAAGGTTCGTCCTCTCAAACACTCTCATTAAGTGCCACGCCCGCTTTCGCAGACGCAACACCTTTTTCTCTACCAGTCTGAACTGGCTGAAAAATCAGAATTGAGGTTATCACAACCAAATTGTCAAAGAGCAAACCGCTTTTGTGTCCCACGAGAAGCATTTGCTTCAGGCGAGACACGTTATTCTAACGTTTCTCCAACAGCCGTCAACACCCCCTCGACGAAATTTTTCCAGTCTCAGGAGCGAAGTCGCGTTTTCCGCGGGTTTTCCAGGGTTTTTCGCCCCAGAAAATTCTTCCCGCAGGGCTTTCTCCCGGCGGCTCCGAGGCAGAATCAACGCCTCGCGGCCAGGAAAAACGCGGACTGCCGAAGCACGCAACGCGCAAATGCTATTGTTACATCGTTTTGGCCGCAGGCAAGGGGGGCCTGGCGAATTTTCTTCGCCCCCCGCGCCAATGGGCCAATTAACTTGCCCAGAGTCACTATTTCCGCAATCGTGACGTTGTCCTGACTTCGGGCCGTATACATTCGGCCAATTCTCCGCCGAACTTTATCGACGAAAGGATGAGGGATGAGGGATGGGAAATGAGATCAGATAAAGAAGGCCCGGCCAGGATCACGGTTTGCTTGCGACCGCAGTGCAGCGGGGTTAAAATACGCCCCCGGTCTGAACTGTATCCGAGATCCCGAAAAAAGGAGCCCACCATGTCCTATTTTTGCCTGCCATTGCCCGTCGTCCTAATCGCGCTGCTCTCGTCCGTGGCCCTGGGGGCCGACCCCAACGCGCCGCTTCGCCTGGAGCAGTATGCGGGCACGATCCGCGTGGCCTGCGTGGGCGACAGCATTACGGCAGGCGTCGGTGCGGCGGCGGGGGAATCCTATCCGGAGCAGCTTGGCAAGATGCTGGGCCAGCGCTGGGAAGTCCGCAACTTCGGCGTTAGCGGCTCGACGTTGCTCAACCACGGCGACTTGCCCTATTAGAAGCAAAATGCCTTTCAGGCGGCGCTGACGTATCGGCCGCAAGTCGTGGTCATCATGCTGGGGACCAACGACACGAAGCCGCAGAACTGGAAGTTCAAGGGCCAGTTCGTCGCGGACTACAAGGACCTGCTGGGGCAGTTTGCCAAGTTGCCCAGCAAGCCGCGGATCTTCATTTGCCGGCCGGTGCCGGTGCCGGGCCAGGGCAATTACGGCATCAACGAGGCCGGTGTGCAGGCGGAGATTCCTCTGATCGACCGGATTGCCCAGCAGATGAAGGCCGGCGTGATCGACATGTACGCCGCCCTGAAGGATCATCCGGAAACGCTTCCCGACCGGGTTCACCCCAACACGGCCGGGGCCCAGCGGATGGCCCAGGCTGCTTACAAGGCCCTGACGGGCAAAGAGTTGCCGGCAACGGTGCCGGCCGCGGCGCCGAAGGCCAAGGCGGCGTGAAGACGTTGAAGGGACGAGATAAAGGCGCCGGAACCAAGGTGGCGGAACCGTTTGTGCATTGCAAACGGCACGGAAATGGTTCCTGACACCTTTTTCCTCCCTTTCCTTTGTGCTCTTTGCGTCTTTGTGGTTAGTTTCCCTCGGATTCATACCCCCCGTTTCCGCGCCACCACCTCCGCAATGATTTGATCAAGCTGGTAGCGGGGCTCGAAGGCGATGGTTTCCCGCAGGCGGGTCAGATCGGGCACGCGGCAGCGGCAGTCCTCGAAATCTTCGCCATAGGCCTCCAGATAGCTGACCAGCTTGATCGGCAAGCGGGGATCGACCGCGGCCGCCACCTTGCGGGCCAGTTCGAGGATGGAAATGGGCTGGTCGCTGCCGATATTGAAGACCCGGCCGACGGCAACCGGGCTCTGCATCACCGCCAGAATCGCCCGCAGTACGTCGGCCACGTGGGCGAAGCAGCGCCGCTGCTGCCCGTCGCCATGCACCTCCAGCGGCCGGCCCGCCAACGCCGCATCGACCAGCCGCGGCAACACCATGCCATAGGTTCCGACCTGCCGTGGGCCGACCACGTTGAACAGCCGGCCGATCACCACCGGCAGGCCGCGCTCGCGCCAATAGGCCAGGGCCAAAAACTCGTCGATCGCCTTGGACGTGCCATAGGACCAGCGCGGGCGGGTCGTGGGGCCGAAGACCAGGTCGTCATCCTCGCTCCAACGGGGCTTCGGGTTCTTGCCGTAGACTTCGCTGGTGCTGGCCAGGAAGAGTTTGACCGGCCGGCCGCCGGCGTGCAGCCGACCCAACTCGTCCAGCACCAGCTCGGTGGGATAGATATTGGTTTCGATGGTGCGGATGGGGCTTTGCGCGATCAGTTGCACGCCCACGGCGGCGGCCAGGT
>CAYYBU010000658.1:0-2733 GCA_964469945.1 uncultured Planctomycetaceae bacterium | reverse complement strand
TCCAGGAAGGCGAAGTCGATCTGCGAGGTCGCCGGGCCGACGTATGGCTCGCCGGGTTCGGCCTTCCGCAACGCCTTGCCGACCTCCAAGGCCAGCTTGATGTACTGCTGCACGTCCGGCTTCGGTTTCCAGAACTGGATATTCGGCTCGTTATACATTTCCCACAGCACGCCACGGCCGCGAAAGTGCCCGGCCGCGGCGACCGCCCAGCGGGCAAATGCCTGGCGGCCCTCATCGCTTGCCGGCGAAAGCCCGTGGTCGTAGTGGCGATTGGAGTAGTCCAGGATCAACACCGCGCGAATGTGATATTGATCCAAACGGCCCAGCAAGCGGTCGTAGGCGCTGAAGTCGTAGCGGCCCGGTTCGCGTTCGGTCGCGTCCCAGGAGAAGTCCATGCGGACCCAGCGGACACCTCCCCGCGCGAGCATTTCCATTTCGCCCGGCTGCGGGGCGGTAAAGTGAATATTGACGCCCAGGCCCGTGGGCACGACCGGCGGCGTCAACAAATCCGCGGCGCGCACGAACCGAGTTTCTGCACAAAGGAATAAGACCAACAGCGCCACCACACACATGCGCGTCTTCATGCCGGCTGCTCTCTTGAAGCGTCTCCAGCGTCACGACTTCATATCGAGCAGGAAGCCGCTGGCCGACGCATTGCTGCCCGAGGAAGCTGAAATCTGTGCAAGCAGATTGGCAAGTTGATCGTTGGACGATTGCGAGGAGCCCGTCAGGGCATCCGCGGCGGACGATTGCTGCAAGGCGTCGGCACTGCTGCTCTGCCCTGCGCCGCCGTGATGGTGATGACCGTGATGAACGCCTTGCAATTGGTTGGCGGCCCCTTGTTGCTGGAGCGATTGCGGGTCGATGCCGTTCTGCTGGAGGACCTGGTTCACCGCAGTCTGAATGGCCGAAGTCATGTTCGACGTGTTGCCGGACTGCTCGGCGCTCTGGATGGCGCTGTTGACGGCGGAAGCGATCTGGTCCTGAAGGCTGCCGGTGGCGGCGGTGGACGCCGCGCTGCCGGAAGACGCACCGGCCTGGGTCGCCGTGCTGCCGGCCGAGGCCGATGTGGCGCTCGACTGCGAGGTGACCGGTGAGATGTACTGGAACGGATTGTAATTTAGACTGTTGACACTGCTGATACTGGACATGAAACGTGTTCCTTCCCTGGAACGGGCAGCCTACTCATTGCCCCGAATCGTATAGGAAGCCGAGTAGGTCTTGGTTGTTGTTTTGAGAGGATAGGGATTGTGCAAGCAAATCGTCGGAACTTTGGCTGCTGCTTCCGGAGGCCGAGAGCAGGGAAGACAAATCGCTCGATCCCTGGCTGCTATTCTCAGACGATGCAAGTTGGGCTGCCGGGCCGCTGGAGGCCACGGCGGCGCTGAGGGCGCTCATCACTTGGGCGAGCACGCTACTGGTGGTGGAATCCACGGTTGATTGCGAACCGCTGCTGCTGGCCGTACTGCTCGTTTGGCTGCTGCTGGCTGTCGGCTGGAGGGTCTTCGGGTCAATGCCGTTGCTGGTAAGCACCTGGACCAAGGTGTTGTAAATGGCGCCTTTCAGGTCGCCCGACTGCTCGGCACTGTCCAGAGTCGCCGAAACGGCCGACTGGATCTGGTCTTGCAGATCCGAGGAACTCGAGGTCGTCGCTGTCGTCGTGGCAGCGGCGTCCTGGGTGGCGGCCTGAGTTTCATTGGCGCTCAGCGAATCGACGAGCGTCGGATCGCCCAGACCGCCTTCGGCCTGCGCGAGCAGTTGCGAGAGACTCGAATTGTATCCGCTGACGGCTGTGATCCCGGACATGCCCGCTTACTCCTTGGCGAGTGGGCGTCTCCCCACGATCGCTAGAATAGAGAGCGCATTTTCCCTAATTGTTAAAGATCGACATTTTCAAGGCCCGGGATTAATCGCGACGGGGAATACGCTATTATGGCGGGTTCACAACGACCTGCCTTAGTGGTGCAGCCATTCGCGGGGAGAAGCAACAGCCAGCGTCCTGTAGGGAACGCCCTCCGCGGCGTTCCGTGCGTTGCCACAAAAAAAGGAACGCCACGGAGGGCGTTCCCTACAGAGACAGCCGGGCTGTCGAGGTCGATTCCGACGGGATTACCGCCAGTTCCAGAACCAGAACCAGTAGTCCTCGATCAACTGGAAGTCGGCCGTATCCTCGGGGACTTTCAATTCCGTCAGCGGCAGATTCACCTCGAAGCGGCCCTTGCGGGTTTTGCAGAAAATGCCGTCGAATTCGTCCCAGACGTACTTCCGCGGGTCGAGCAGTTCCACCACCGTGCAGCGGTACTCGACTTCCTCCTCAAAACTCTTCGGCGCCGGGTAGTAAGCGGCAAAGGGGAAGGAGAGCCTGGCGGCGAGATAACGGTAGTAGCGCAGGATCGTCTCATCGTCCACGCTGGGCGGTCGATCACCCAACTGGGCGAGAGCGGCCTGGATGCGATCCTTCTGACGTTGCTCCGGCAGCGGTGCGCTGGAAACTCTCAGACCGTGCCAATCGGCTTCCGTGTGGCTCACAACCAACATCTTTCGTCCTCCTTGATTCTCGAACTGGGATTCATCCGCGGGTGCGTATTTATACCCTCCGCCACAACCTTCCGTTCTCGGGGCAGTGCGGGAATATTCGTAGGGAACTTCCCGACGATTCGAGGATAAGTTACTGAGCCCTCGATGAAACACGGATAGGACACGGATGCTTCAGTAAACAGAGGGCTTGAAACG
>CAYYBU010000657.1:0-2739 GCA_964469945.1 uncultured Planctomycetaceae bacterium | reverse complement strand
GGTCTCCAGATCGCGCATTTCCCCCACCATGATCACGTCCGGGTCCTGCCGCAACGCCCGCCGGATCGCCTCGGCAAAACTGGGCACGTCCACGCCGATCTCGCGCTGATTGACCGTCGATCGCTTGTGCGGGTGGTAGAACTCGATCGGATCCTCGATGGTGATGATGTGGTGCTCGATGTTCTCGTTGAGATAATCGACCATGGCGGCCAGCGTGGTCGTCTTGCCCGAGCCGGTCGGCCCGGTCACCAGCACCAGTCCGCGCGGCCGCAGGATCAGGTCCTTCAGCACCTTGGGCGTCCCCAGATCGGTGAAGTTCAACAACTTCACGGGGATCTGCCGCAAGACCATGCCAACGTGCCCCTTCTGCTTGAAGACGGAAACGCGGAAGCGGGCCAGGCTGCCGAAGGCGAAACCGAAGTCGCAGCCGCCCACCTCCTGAAGTTCCTGCTGGCAGCGATCCGGGGTGATGCTCTTCATCAGCGCCACGGTGTCTTCTGGAGTCAGCGTCTTGGTCTCCAGGCGTTTCATGCGGCCGTCCATCCGCAACACCGGGGGCTGACCGACGGTAATGTGAAGGTCGCTGGCCTTGCGGTTGACGACCGTTTGCAACAGTTTGTCGATAAGGATAGTGCCCATCTTCCGCCTTCTGCGCAAGCAAGAGCCGCAACCGGGAATCCGGTGGTAGAAGCCCTCTGCTGCCTGTTCCGCACTTACGAGCCCGTTAAGGATCCCTGCCCACCAATGATTATTTGCGAATATCTACGACTGGCAAAGAATTTCAATTATTTCATTCGCTTTCGCTTCTCTTGGCGACGCGGAAGATTTCCTCCAGGGTGGTGACGCCGCGGAGAACTTTGTCGATGCCGTCCCAATAGAGGGTCCGCATTCCTTCGTTGACCGCGGCGCGTCGGATCTGCTCGGTGGGCGCTTCGTTGAAGGTCAACTCGCGAACCTTCGACGACATGAGCATCAACTCGAAGATGCCCAAGCGGCCGCGAAAACCGCTTCCCTGGCAGTTGCCACAGCCGCGGCCTTTGGAGAAGTTGGCCGTGGCCGCCATCTCCGAAGTAATACCAGCGGCTTCTAGAGCTGTCTCATTAGGGGTATGTGGTTGTTTACATTTTTGGCAGACGACGCGGACCAGCCGCTGTGCCATGATGGCAACGATGCTGCTGGCGACCAGGTAGGAGGGGACACCCATGTCGATCAAACGTGTAACGGCACTGGGCGCATCGTTCGTATGTAGCGTACTGAATACCAAGTGTCCAGTTAGAGATGCCTGAATTCCCATCTGGGCAGTCTCCAAGTCGCGCATTTCACCCACCAGAATGATGTTCGGCGCCTGCCGCAACATGGCGCGAATCACGCGGGCAAAATCCAAGCCGATATCGTGCCGGACCTCGACTTGATTTACCCCCGGCAGGTAATACTCCACCGGGTCCTCCGCCGTGATAATCTTCCTGTCCGGCGTATTCAACTCATTCAGCGCCGCATACAACGACGTGGTCTTTCCCGACCCGGTCGGCCCGGTCACCAAGATGATGCCGTTGGGCCGCATGATCAGGTTTCTCATCCGCTGGTAATCTTCTTCCGAAAATCCCAACTGTCGCAGCCCCACTTTGATGCTGTCCTTGTCCAGAATCCGCATCACGACCGACTGCCCGTGGGCGGTGGGAATCACGCTCACCCGCAGGTCCAGTTCCTTCTCGCCGCAGGTTACCTTGATGCGTCCGTCCTGGGTGCGACGCCGCTCGGCGATGTCCAGTTTCGCCAGAATCTTGATGCGCGACAACAGGGCGCCAAGCAACCGCCTGGGGGGGCTGTCGCGCTCGATCAGCAGGCCGTCGATTCGATACCGCACGCGAATGCGGTCCTCGAACGGCTCGATGTGGATGTCCGAGGCGCGGAGTTGAACGGCCTCGGTGATGATCAGTTGCACCAGCCGCACGATCGGCGCGCTGCTCTCGTCGATTTCCTCTTCCGCGCCGGAACCGTCATCGACCGTCTCGGTGAAGTCGATGGCCGTATCGGTGAATTCCTGCAACATCGAGTCGGCGCTTTCGCCGACGGTCTGGCCATAGCAGCGGTTGATTGCCTCCAGGATGTTCTCCCGGGGGGCGAGGGCAATATCGATCTGGCGGTTGAGAATGAACCGCAGTTTATCGATGGTTTCGATTTCGTCCGGGTCGCTGATGATGACCGTCAGCCGGCCATCCTCCTCGGCCAGCGGGATCACGGCGTTTTCCCTCGCGACCGACTCCGGGACCAACTCGATCACGGCCGGCGGAATCGTCACTTCATTGAGGTTGACGTAGTTCAACCCGTGTTGCTCTGCCATCGCCCGCATCACTTCTTCGCCCGTGGCGTAGCCGAGGCGAAGCAGCGCATCGGGCAATTTCGACCCCGATTCCTTGGCCATTTGTTTGGCTTCGGCCAACTGATCGGGGCTGATCACCTTCTGGCGGATGAGGATCTCGGTGTAATCGCCTTTGCGTTTGGCTGCCATGCAGGACTCCTTCTCTAATACTTTAAGCTAACGGTGATGGTAACCGTTGTCAACCAAATTCGGGGGAATTCTGTCTTCGTCCTTCCTTCTCCTTCAGGAGAACTGCAAAGTCAGACGCAAAGGGGTCAGGTCCATGTTTTCGGACAAGGCTTTGCCCAAAAAATCAGGCGTTGGAGCCGAAAAATGGACCGGACCCAATCCTGTTCGGCACGATTATTGCATAAGTGCCA
>CAYYBU010000656.1:0-2740 GCA_964469945.1 uncultured Planctomycetaceae bacterium | reverse complement strand
GAACCGCTCCAAGCCCCACTCCGCCAGCAGGTATTTCAAGCGCGCCTGCTTGCGATCGCCACGGTTGCCGAAGTCGCGGAAGACGGCGAGGATCGCCTGGACCACGTCGCGCACTTGCTCGGGCCGAATCATCGCCATGCGCTGGGCAAGGGCCGCGAAGGTGCTGCTCTTGCGGGACGTCATG
The DNA here is from genome assembly GCA_964469945.1 of uncultured Planctomycetaceae bacterium. Lineage (GTDB taxonomy): Bacteria > Planctomycetota > Planctomycetia > Pirellulales > Thermoguttaceae > CAYYBU01. The sequence goes on along the minus strand of CAYYBU010000656.1, from coordinate 2,556 downwards.
CCCAGGCCGCCGCCCACCAGCACGTTGTAGCCGACCACTTGGAAATCTTCACAAATGGCCATCAAGCCCACGTCCTGGGCATACAGATCGACGCAGTTGTCGCCCGGCAGCCCGATGGCCACTTTGAATTTCCGCGGCAGATAGCTGGGACCGTAGAGCGGCTCGGCCTGGTCTCGCGGGCTGGCGGTCGGACTCCGGCCCAACCAAATCTCCTCATATGCGGAGGTCTGGGGACACAATTGCTCGGACAGCCAAGCGGTCATCCCCTGGATCTGGCCGTGGACCGGGTCGCGGCAATACGGCGCCGGGCAACACATCACGTTGCGCCGCACGTCGCCGCTGGCCGCGAAGGTGGTCAGCCCGACCTCGTGGATGCGGCGCAGAGCGCGGACCAGGTTCGGCTTCAAGACGCCGTGCATTTGCAGGTCCTGGCGGCTGCTGATCCGCAAGGTGCCGTTGCCGATCTCATCGCACAGGTCCAAGTGGGCCAGCAACTGCGCGGCGAAAAGCCGGCCGCCGGGAACGGCCGTCCGCACCATGAAGCTGTAGACCTTGTCGGCTTGTCGCCCCGGGCAGCCCAGATACTGGCGTTTGTCGCGGTCATCTTGCTGATAGATGCCGTGATGTTTCAACAACTGCACCGTGTCGTCGCTGAAATGGTCGGCGCCATCCGCCAATTCGGCGGCGATGCGGCCGCGCAGATAATCGCTGCGCGTTTTGATGCTTTCCAGCGGGCTGGGTTGTTGTTGGGGGGCAGACGTCATCGTTGGCAACTCTGGTTCCAGATACCTATCTATCTAGTGTACTTGGAAGCGGGGACGTGGCCAACACGGGCTTAGTCAAGCACCCCTCCGTTCGGTGGTTATGTCAACCATACTAACGATGGGTATGGCGAAGGGAAGTGTGGGCCACGATTCTCAGCCGTCTTCCTGGAAAACGCCGCTGGCGATGCACCTGGCAATGCGACATCGAGTGAGTCGCTGGTATTTCCGGCACCACGAGGGCTTGTTAAACTAGACGACATGAAAACACCCGCAATAAAGAAACTCCGCAGGAAACTGGCGGCCGACGAGTCGGTCTATGGCTTGTGGATCACGTTGGAATCGGCCAGCATCGCCGAAATGGCGGTGGCGCTGGGCCTGGACTGGATTGTCATCGACGCCGAGCACGGCCACTTGGACTGGAAGGAGATCGTCGAACACATTCGCGCCACCGTCCGCAGCGACACCGTGGTGCTGGTGCGCATCGCGGAGTTGAGCGTGGGGCTGATCAAGCGGGCGCTGGACATCGGGGCCGACGGCGTGGTCGTGCCCTGGGTCGAATCGGCGGAGCAGTTGCGTCAGGCAGTGGCGTTTGCCCATTACCCGCCCGAAGGCGTGCGCGGCATCGGCGCGGAGCGTGCGACCTGTTGGGGCCAGTGTTTCGTCGAACACGCGCAGGAGGCCAACGAGCACGTGCTGGTCGTGCCCATCATCGAGTCGGTGCAAGGCGGCCGCAACGTCCAAGCCATGCTCGCGGTCGAGGGCGTCGACCTCATCTTCTTCGGCCCGGCGGACTATTCGTCTTCGGCCGGTTACCGGGGCCAATGGGAGGGGCCGGGCGTGGCCGAGCAAATTCTCGCCGCCAAGGATGCCATCCGCGCCGCCGGCAAGCATTGCGGCGTCGTTGCCACCGGAAATGAGAATCTCCTGGAGCGGCGGAAGCAGGGCTTCCGGATGTTGGGCCTCGGCCTGGACGGCGGGCTGCTGTTGCGGAGCCTCCATGGGGCCCTGGCGGCCGTGGGACGCGATCGGCGGATCGTCGCCAGTTTCCAGCCGGAGTGCGAGCCGCCCCCGGCCGTGCCGCCGGAGTGCCCGCCCGAGTCGTTGCGTCCCGACCGCGCCGAAGTCATCACGCTGCTGGGTAAGGGAGAGAAGAGCGAGATCGGCCGCGGCTCGACGCTGGAAAGCCTCGTGGGCAAGTTCAACGGGGCGCGGAACCTTACCACGGCCATCGTCAACCTTGCGCCCGGCATGAGGATCGAGTATCACACCCACGTCTACTCCGAGACGGTGACGGTGCTCGATGGCGCCCTGCTGATGGAAGTCGAGGGGCGGCAGTACAAGCTCGGCCCACTGGACAATCTGGTGATTCCGGCCGGGCTTGCCCACCGGGCGCGGAACCTGTCCACGGCGCAGCCGGCCGTGCTCCACGGCGCCATGGCCACCGACGCGCCCGGCCGGACCTTGGTGGACAAGTTCTTCTCCGTGCGGGCAATGCCCGAGAATGCAACCGGCCACGAAGGCGCCGAATACGTCACGCGCTATCGAACGGCCAAGCGGTCCGAACCGGGCAAGAACGCCAGCTTCATCGACTATTTCAACCAGGACCTCGTGCCGGGCATCGAGATGAGCGGCGGCTACGGCCTGTTCCAGCCTGGCGGACGATTGCCTGCCCACGTACACGACTTCGACGAGTCGATTTGCATCGTCCACGGCGAGGCGACCTGCATCGTGGAAGGGCGGCGGTATACGCTTTCCGGCTGCGCCACGGCCTTGCAACCGCGCGGCCGGGTGC
>CAYYBU010000655.1:0-2742 GCA_964469945.1 uncultured Planctomycetaceae bacterium | reverse complement strand
GGACAGTCCCATTTTCGTGGCCTCCTGCCACAAAAATCGGGACAGTCCCCGGTTTGCGGCAGGAAACATTTGCGATGGTTGATCCACCCAAACTACTTCCAGGGCCAGTGGCGTTTTCCTATCGCACGAACAGCACGGGTCTCAACGGTGCCACCGTGGCGCCAGCCACCAGCGGAGCGGCGGCGTTGAAGATGGGCTGGTGGCCGGAAGCGATCTGGGCCTTGGGGACCCTGGCCGTTGTTGCCCGGATGGCGTGGGCACGTCTGCTGCTCGGCGGTTTTCGCCGGCGATGCCACGAAGTGCGCGACGCGGCATTGTTGGGCCGCGTGCAGCGGTTGGCGGCGCGATTGGGACTGCGGCGACCGGTTCGCGTGCTGGCGGCCGAGCGGCTCGCCGCGCCGGTGGTTTTTGGGAGTTTTCGGCCGGCGATCGCCCTTCCCACGGGCTTTGCCCGCGACTTCGACGCCGGCCAGCAGGAGGCCGTGCTGGCCCATGAGTTGGCCCATCTGGCGGCCGGCGATCCGGGCTGGCATTTCCTGGCTGGCCTGGTGTGTGCCTGCTTGTGGTGGCAGCCGCTGGTATGGTGGTCGCGGCGGCAACTCCGCGCCGCCAGCGAGGCCGTGGCCGACGAAGCCAGCCTCTTGGTGCCCGACGGGCCGGGACTGCTGGCGGCGTCGCTGGTGGCCGTGGGGCGGCGGCTGCTGCGCTCGCGGCGGCTGGGTTGGATCTCGATCGAAGGCAACGGCTTTCGCTCCGGTCTGGGGCAGCGCGTCGAGCGACTTTTGGAACTTCGGCCGCAGCCGTGGCGGGCGCCCCATCGCGGTCGCCTGGTCCTGGTCAAGACCACGCTTACGGCGGCGCTGGCGTGTGTGGCAATCTCTTGTACGGCCTGGGCGCAGTCCCAGGTCCCATCCATCAAAGGAGGAACGACGATGAGCGTGTTGAAGACTTCATGGCGATGTTCGTTGGCCGCGACGGCCCTATGGGCGATGCTGGGATCGAATCCGGCCGTGGCCGACAACGGTTCCGCGGCCGACAAGGACAAACCGGCGACGCCGGAGAAATCCGCCAGCGATCAAGGCGCCACCCGCCGTGGCGACCAGGCAGCGGCGACGCGGTCCACGGCCCCGAGCCCGCAGCAAATGGAACAACGGCGGAAACTCTACGAGCAGATGAAGGCCCTGCATCAGCAAATAGAAGGGCTGAAGGACGGCCAGGATTCGCAACGTCAGGAGTTGAAGGCCAAGATGCAGAAACTCTACGAGCAGCTTCGCGAACTGCCGCCGCCGCCCAATACAACCCGATCCGGGGGCGCGCCGTACGCGGGCGGTCGGGGCGAGTTGGATCAGAAGATCGCCCACCTGCGCACGGCCGCGGAGAACCTGCGCGCCGCCGGCATGGGTGACAAGGCCGACGAGATCCTGCGCACGATCGAGCGGATGCAAGCCGCCCCGCGCGACGGCGGCCGCCCCCGCTATGAGCCGGGGGCCCGCACTGGAGGCGCCGCCCCCAGCGGCACGCCGACGTATGCGACCACCGCGCCGGGACGTTACACGGGCACGTCTCCTCGCGAGATCCAGGAACTGCGCAGCCAAGTCGAGCAGATGCGCCACGACGTGCGCGAGATGCACGAGCAACTCAAGCGGCTGCTGGAACAGCAGCACGGCGACCGCAAGTAACAACTCACCGGACGGCGGCAAGAGACCGCCGGCCGGGAGCAGGTCGATCCGAGGTGCAGCAGTCCGACTGCTGCACCTTTTCTTTTGTTCCTGGCCGAACTACCAGCCGCAACTGGAACAGCCGTAGCCGGAGTACGACGGCCAGTAGCTGGCATAGTAGGGCGTGTAGTAAGCGGGATAGTAGTAGGCGGTCGGATAGTAGTAGCTCGCGTAGCCGCAAGTGCTACAGCCTCCGCCGCAACTCCCGCCGCACGTCGAGCAGGACGTGCCACACGTGTTGCACGAGCCGTACGATCCGCACGAACTGCAACCACCACACGACGAACAGGCCGGCGCGGCGTAGTAGGCCCCGTAACTCTGGCCGCAGCACTGCGCCTGGGCCACCGTCGCAGTCATCCCCAGCAGGGCAAGCACGCACACGAGCATCAAAGCGGTCTTCATCACTTCGTCCTCCTTTGCAAGCGTCCCGGCGCGATGTCGACAACGCCTGTCGGCCAGTGAAAATGTCGCTCCGAGACATTGCCATTATATGCGTCGAGCAAGCACCCGACTGGGCTTTATCGCCCGGGGTTTTCCCGACCGGAGGCTACGGGAGATCGTTGGCGTTCTCGCATGGTCGATCGTTATTCGTATGACGCACCTGTACTAAGTCCTGTGGCAGGCATCGGTAACTTGCTTGCAAAAGGCCATTTGGCAACACCTGCCCGATCTGCACCGGGTCAGCGACGATCAATTGGGCGGCTGCCTCGACGGCCGCGACCAGGAAATGGCCCGGCGTGGGCTGGAACCGGCGACGCTGGGAGTTGGCGGTGTCGGCCATGCCGGTCAGTATAGCGGAAGGGGTCCGCTGGAGGGAGTGTATTCCGCGATAGGGCAGACGCGGAAAAAGGAAGAAGGAAAAGACAAAACTGACCACAAAGACACGAAGGCACAAAGAATACGAGGAAGGGGGAAGAAGGGAGGGAGGACGGGAGGTTCATTTTCGTTCCCTTCCTTCTCTTTCCTTTGAGGTAATCGTTCACACCCTGGGCAGCAATGAAGGGGTTGGCTGATGGGCAAGGTG